>CAMHRH010000049.1 GCA_946187605.1 uncultured Candidatus Saccharibacteria bacterium | reverse complement strand
CGACGGGGAAACATTATAGCGACACGTATTTCTTTTTTCATCATATTGCGGTAGTATTCTTGGCGATTGTGGCAATGTTTGCAGGGAATTTCGTGCCGTATGACTTCCTGAAGAAGATTGCAAAGAAAATGTTCTGGACGGCGGCGGTACTATGCTTATTGGTAACGATCTTTGGGCGGTTGGGGCTTGGTTTGGTTACTTGCGACGAGGGCGCATGCCGTGCTTTCTACATTCCGGTTATTAGTATTGGCTTTGCGCCGGTTGAGTTGCTGAAAGTTAGTATAGCGCTTTATGGCTCATATTTAATACGTTCGCGTAAGGAGTCGGGGGAGCTTGGAACGAAAACCTTCTGGGTGCCTTATGCGACTATGTTTATGGTTACGGCGATATTTGTCGGTGCATTTCAGAAGGATTTTGGTAGCACGGTCGTGATTGCTACGATGATGGTGAGCATGGCCTTTGTCGGTGGCGTAAAGGTAAGGCAGCTGGCGCTAGCAGGGCTTGTTTTGCTGTTGGCGGCTGGCGTGTTGATTATGACGGCCGAGCATAGGATTAATCGTATTATGGGTTGGGAGGGGTCTGGGGATAATTATCATATGCGCAGTTCATTGATATCATTTGGTACAGGAGGGCTAACTGGTGTTGGGCTAGGAAATAGCATTCAGGCTTCTGGTTATTTGCCGGAATCTTTGACCGATTCGATTTTCTCGATTGTTGGTGAGACTTGGGGCTTTATTGGTGCGTCTTTAGTAGTGTTGATATTCGTAATACTGCTTCGCCGTATCTTGCGCGTATCGGAACAAACCGATGATCAGGAGAAGAGCCTGTTTGCGGTGAGTGTTTTTGCATGGTTAATTAGCCATGTTATAATTAACATAGGGGGAATGTTAGGCATTATTCCGATGAAGGGCATTACTTTGCCGTTCTTGAGTTATGGCGGTACTAGTATGTTGTTTGCGGCCTTTGTTGTCGGAGTAGTTTTGCAAATATCCGGATGGACGAAGCGAGGTAAGATAAATGAAAGTTCTAGTAGTAGGCGGGGGCAGCGGAGGTCACGTTACGCCGGTGCTGGCCGTCGTTCGTGAGATTCGAAAGGTTCAGCCACGCGCAAAGATTGAATTTTGGACCGATAAGAAGTATTACAAAAATGCGCGCAAGCTATGCGTCGAGAATGGCGTAGATTTACGAATACGGAAAGTTGCGGCAGGAAAATTGCGTCGCTATACGAACTTTACTTTTTTGATGTATTTGCAGCATTTTGACGTGATTCTTAAAAATATCATTGATATTTTTAAGAATATTGGCGGATTATTCCAGTCATTTTTCCGTCTAATGCTTGATCGCCCGGATGTGATTTTCTTTAAGGGGGGGTTTGTGTGTTTACCAGTGGGGCAGGCGGCGAAGATATTACGCATTCCGTACGTGATTCACGATAGTGATGCGTCTCCCGGCTTGACGAATCGTCTATTGGCGAGAAAGGCGACAAAGATTGCGACCGGCATGCCCTTAGAATATTATTCTTATCCTGCCGATAAAGCAGAGTGGACTGGTATCCCGATTAGCGAGAACTTTAAGCCGGTTTCGACAGCGAAGCAGAGGAGTCTGAAAAAGGAGTTAGGCTTTAACCCTGATGAGCTATTATTGGTTGTGACTGGCGGCAGTCTTGGGGCGGAGCATATTAACATTGCGATTAGAGAAGTGTTGCCGTCGTTATTGAAATTTACGAGCGTAATGTTAGTTGCTGGCCGTGAACGTTATCCGGAAATGATTGACCTAAAGGAGTTCGAAAAATGGGAGAATGGTAAACTAGCGAGCAATTTCCGAATGGTGGAGTTTTCTGGCGAAATGTGGAAATTATTTGGTGCGGCAGATATCGTAGTGAGTCGAGCTGGAGCCTCGACTATGACTGAGCTTTCCAGCATGGCGAAAGCGGTGGTTATGGTGCCAAATGAAAAGCTGCCGGGCTATCATCAGGTAAAGAATGCGCGTGCCTATGAGAAAGCAAATGCGGCGATTGTGGTAGAGGACAATATAATGCATGAGGATCCTGAGAAGCTTTTAGCCGCGATTCGTAAGCTGGCGAAGAATGAAGAATTGCGCGACGAGTTATCTAAGAATTTGCGCAGCTTTATCAAGGATAATGCGGCGGAGAATTTGGCGAATACGGTCATCTCAGTTGCGAGAGATAAGTAGCATAGATAGATTCTCTGCGACACTTAGAAGAGATTAGGCGTTATTGCGCTATTACATAAGAAGCATAAGATAAAGAAAGAAAATAGTTACAAAAACGAACAAAACGATAATAATGCTATCGCAGAGAATCGAAGAGCAACTATTCGCCTAGTAGAACTAGCGCAAATAGTATGCGTTAAATGTAATGTTTTAGCGAGTTTTTCTGAAGCATAAGTTGTATTTTTCTCTGTTATGGTGAGTTAGATTTGGTGCTGGACTTGTAAAAAACTAGTTTTTAGGTTAGAATGTACTGAGTTGGTCACGTCGTCTAGTGGTTAGGACTCCTGGTTTTCATCCAGGCAATCGCGGGTTCGACTCCCGCCGTGATCACCAATTCGATTTTAAAAAGAGCCTTTTATGGCTCTTTTGTTTTTTATTACGACAAGATACAAAGTAGTACGACTATGGTAAAATAATAAGTATGAGTACACTATTTAAAAGAACTAAAATCTTAGCGACAGTAGGACCGTCGGTTTTTGCCGAGGAGAAGCTGAAAGAGATGGTATATGCGGGCGTGAATGGCTTCCGCTTAAACTTTAGCCATGGTAGTTATGATGAACGTGACGAACAGATTAGAATTATTCGTAAGTATGCTGCGGAGCGCGGCAAATCCGTTGCAATTGTCCAGGATTTGCAGGGGCCAAAGATTCGCCTTGGCGAGTTGAAGGATAATCATCTAGATTTAAAGAAAGATGACGAGATTGTGCTGGATTATGCCATAAAAGAGCATGATGGCAGTAAGACGATGCCGGTCCAGTGGAATTTAGCTGAGAAGGCAAAGGTTGGTGAGCCTATTTTCTTGTTTGATGGGAAGATTCGTACGACTGTTACGGAGATCGTGTCGAAGACGGCCATAAAGTGTAGGGTCGAGAATGATGGTTTCGTGATGAGTCGTAAAGGCGTGAATCTACCAGAAACCGATCTTGGTGGCGATATTTTCACCGAGAAAGATTTGGCGGATATTGAGTTTGGCGCTAGTCGCGACTTTGATTATGTTGCAATGAGCTTTGTGCAGAGTGCAGAAGATATTAATAAGATGCGCCAGATTCTAACATCGCATGGTTCGAAGGCGAAGATTATTGCGAAAATTGAGACTAAAAAAGCCGTTGAAAGTGATGAAGCTATGGAAGCAATCGTTGAGGCGACGGATGGCATTATGATTGCGCGCGGCGATATGGCAATTGAGGCCGGTAACGAGGTTGTGCCGATTGTCCAACGCAAGCTGATTACTTTTTGCCGTAAGCATTCAAAGATTTGCATTGTCGCAACGCAGATGATGTCGAGCATGGTGGATAATCCTGAGCCGACGAGGGCCGAAGTCTCCGATGTTGCTACGGCAGTGCTTCTCGGCGCTGACGCAGTGATGCTTTCGGATGAGACGGCAAATGGTAAATATCCGATTGAGACGATTCGCGAGATGAAAAAGGTTATTCTTTATACGCAGAATCACTCCGAGATTAAGAAGTTTGATATCTTGCCGGAAGGGCACTACAAAAACTACGATGCGCTTTCGCGCGCTGCAGTCGAGATTGCTGAAACAATTAACGCCGATGTGATTGTGGCTGCCACGAAGACTGGCGCAACGGCGTCTGCGATTGCTGCGCAACGCCCAAATATCCCGATTGTGACGGTTACGAGCGATGCGCGTGTGGCCGGCCAGTTGGCGCTTACTTATGCAAACTCAGCTTTCGTGCGCGAATATGATGAGAATTATGCTTTTGATGCTGTTCAAGATTTAAAGTCAAGTGGCTATTTGAAACTTCCGGAGGGGCGCGATTCCTTGAAGGTTGTGTTAGTGTCTGGTCTTCGCGATGAAGAGGGTGGCACGAATAGTATTCAGATTCGTAAGATTTAGCAGATAGAAAAAATAGGAGGTCTCTTAAGATGGTGGAATTTAGGAAGAAGAGCGTGCAGGATATTGATTTGGCAGGGAAAACCGTACTTATTCGTGTCGATTATAATGTTCCGATGAAAAATGGCGTGATTGAAGAAGATATGCGGATTTCAGCGAGCTTATCGACGATTCGTTACGTTTTGGACCAAGGCGCGCGCAAAGTTGTCCTGATTTCTCATCTTGGCCGTCCAGATGGAGCCTATGTTCCAGAGATGTCGCTTGCGCCATGCGCACAGCGCCTAGGCGAGCTTTTACCTGATAAGGTAGTGCGTTTCTCGGACATGATTTATGGCGATGATGCGCGGGCGGCGGTTGATGCCTTGCCCGACGGTGGCGTGATTTTGATGGAAAATCTGCGTTTTGTGCCGGATGAGGAGGCGAATTCGGAGGCTTTTGCGAAGAATATTATCGATGCGACGGGCGCTGAAGTATTTGTGCAAGATGGCTTCGCAGTAATCCATCGCGCGCATGCCTCGACTGATGCGATTGCGCGCTTGCTGCCGTCGGCTGCAGGCTTCCTAGTCGAGAAGGAAGTGACGAGTCTTGAGACGGCAATGAAAGACCCCAAGCGTCCATTGCTTGTAATTGTTGGTGGCGCAAAAGTGTCGGACAAACAGCCGCTGATCGACAAGTTTATCGAGATAGCGGATAAGATTGTGGTTGGCGGCAAGATTGCAGCTGATGGATACCTTAGTAGTAGCCCGAATGTTTACGTAGCGGAAGATTTTGCCGAAGATGGTAATGGCACAAAGCTAGACATCGGCCCAGTTAGTACGAAAAAGATTGTCGAGATGATCAAAGAGGCTCATACGATTGTCTGGAATGGCACGATGGGCATGGTAGAAGATGAACGTTTTGCGAAAGCTTCATTTGCGATTGCACAGGCTATGGGTGAGAGCAATGAAATGACGATTGTGGGCGGCGGCGATACGGCTGGTTTTGTCGAGAAGGTGCTCAAGACGAACGGCGAACTGACCTTTAGCTTAATATCGACTGGCGGTGGCGCAAGTCTTGAGTTGCTATCTGGCAAACAGTTGCCTGGGCTTGAAGTATTGCAGGATAAGTAATGGCGCAATGGGGCGGTAATCAGAATTATCGGCCGAGCAAGGAGGGTGGTTCGGAGAAGAAAAAGCGGCGCGCTCGTAAGGATAACGTCGCTGTTTCTGATGCTGCTTTAAAAACTTCGGAGCGTCGAAATAAGGCTAAAAGTGCCGACTCGGCGGAAACTGAGTTCCGTGTTGGGCGCACAATTGCCGGTTCGCCAAATAAGGCTCGACAGCGTAATCTGGAGCATATTGCTTGGCGTAAGAAACGTCGGATACGGAATGCTTTTATCTATGCTAGTGTATTGGCGATTATTGCGGCGGGTTTTATTTTTGGCATTAATTATATTAATACAAAAGAAAAAGAACGCGAAGCGCAGTTGTTAATTGATAACCCGTTAGAGCCAACGGTTGCGATTGTCGATGAGAATGTTGGTAATAATATTTCGGAACGTACGAAGGTCTTTGTGGCTCGTCTGGAGGCGGACGTAAAAGACTATGATTTGGAGATTGACCATGTGACGCTACCTTTTCAAAAAGCGCGCGAAATATTGGTATATATGAAGGGAAGAAATGAGTACTACAAGATGTCAATTGATCGAGGTAGTGCAGTGCAAGCTGAGGATATGTCGCGAATGATTCGATATCTTGACCGAAAAGAACTCCAGGCGGAATATGTTGATATTCGAGTAGAGGGACGTGCTTATTATAAGTGATTTCAGAGCACTTCTGTCCTAGTCCCCTAATGTTCGGTTTTTGTTCTATCTGATTTTTCGGACGCAAAAAGGCAAGAGTGGCGAAAATGCTATGTTGTAAAATATTTTTGTAAAAAATGCAAATGGGCAGGGGAGTGACAAGGAAAAATCTAAGTACGTGAAATATGTGGAAAACTATGGATTTCACGGACGGTCGGAATCTGACGCATGCTTGTAGTAGCTGGCCGCTAAGTGTTGTTATAGGCATTATTACAGGGGTGATTTGCTATTATGAGCCAGTACTTAGGCTAAATACATATGACGGCAG
>CAMHRH010000048.1 GCA_946187605.1 uncultured Candidatus Saccharibacteria bacterium | reverse complement strand
GAGTTATTAATGTGCTTCTTTTTATATTTTACCATATAATCACGGAATGTCAAAGATGAGCTACCGCACTTGCTCTAGACTACAATAAATGAAGCTTTTAGTAAAGGAGGCTATATGCCAAATTTAAGCAATTATTCTTTCATAGCAAAGGGGGGGTCGAAGCCGAACAAAGATTCACTAACATCGTCGATAAATATTTGGCGGGCAAGACCCCCGTGATATAAAAGATAAAAAAATCTATTGCACCATAAGTAGTTTCTATATATAATAAGGGTAAGTGTTATGGAGTCGAAAAAGTGGAGTAAGATTTTTTGGTTGGCACTACCTTTGCTATTGGTAGCTGTTGCGTCTTTTTTGGGCCTACAAAAAGTTTTCGCAGAGTCGTCTCCATTTGAAGTGTCGGATGTAGTAGTGAGCCAAATAACCGACACGGCAACGGGCAGCATTACGGGTTTTAGCGCGAATAAAATCAATAACAACGTTACTTTTCATAAGATTGGCGATAGTGTTGTTTATAAGATAAAAATCAAAAACACGGGCAGCAATTCTAGGATAATTGATAACGTCACTTCGAATTATGAAGGCGAAATATTTAATTACGAGTTCAGCAGCTTTGCTGGCGACGAGATTGCGGCAGGCGAGAGCTTTGATTTCGTATTGAAGACTACTTATGCAAACGCCGTAACGGACGTCAATAAGAGAAACCAGAAATTAGAGATAAAAGTAGTTTTTAAGTTTTCTGATGGTAGCGAATCGACAATCGTGATTGCTAATCCGAGTACGTGGGATAACGTTTCAGTATTTGGCGTAATTATGGCCGTATGCGTAATTGGCTTGTCAGCTTTAATAATTTTCCGTATGAAGAGAGCTAAACTTGGGAAGAAAGTGGCCATTATAGGTATTTTGCTTGCTGTAGCTTGTTTACCTTTACCGTTCGCAGAAGCTGCGGATGGTGTCTATGATGTATCTGTTGATAGCGACTTCCTATTGAACGATAGGCTGATTGTGAAGTATATGTCTGCCGACGGCGAAGAGTTGTTAGATTCAACAATCGAATACGGCGATGCTGTCGAAAATATTGATGCGCCAGAGCCTGATGAAGGATATTATTTTGCGGGCTGGAAGACGCCTGACGGCGAAGTCTTTGATTTCAATACTATAATTGATGATGACTTGGTGCTCGTTGCGAGCTATGAGCCATATAGCTATACGATAAAATTCAATGGTAATAAATCTACATCCGGTTCGATGGAGGAGCAGACCGTGGCTTATGATGAGGCGGCGACATTAACCAAGAATATGTTTGTACGCCAAGGCTACACCTTTGCTGGCTGGAGCACTGTAGCGGATGGCCCTAGCATTTATAGGGACGAAGCGGAGATTAAGAATTTGCGTAGCGATGATGGTACATACGAGCTGTTTGCTGTTTGGGCTCCTAGGACAGACACTCAATATACGGTCGTAAGGTCATTTATGACAGTGGACGGCGATACGTACGTATCATTGCCGGAAGAACATTATACTGGTACAACTGACACTAATGCCACTCCCGCGGTGGGTGAGTATGCAGGTTTTGTAGCGCCTAATCCGGAAAGTGTTTTAATTGTAGCCGATGGCTCGGCGAGAGTTGAGTATAAGTATGATCGCAGGCAATATCGCCTTACTCTTAAAAATAGCGAATATATTGAGAGCGAATATGGTCCTGGACTATATAATTACGAAAAAGAGATAACATTAAAAGCCATTGATCGTGATGGCTGGAAGTTCTCGAAGTGGTCCGACGGTAGAACAGATAGAGAAATAACAATAAAAATGATTGGCAATCTGGAAATAGGGCCAGAATACATTGAAAGCCCATTCAAGACCGTATACTCTCACAAAGGTCAGTGCCAGTTCAATGGTATTTACGAAGGGCAGAAGAATTTCATGACTGATGCGAACAATATTACTGGCGATGATTGCGAAGAGTATTACGACGTGGAGTATATTGATACTGGCGTGAAATTGTTTAGCCAGGCAAATATTAGAAAAGACTTCTTGATTACCTTTACTATTGACGAATTCAATAAAGACAAAAATGGACATCGTGGTACTCTAATGAGCGGCACTGCGGAGATTGATAGTCTAGAATGGCCAGGCGTTGTAGTACGTAGAAACGAGGCTTCTACTAATTATCTGATCGGGTCAAATGTGACTAGGTATACCGATAATGAGCATACGATGACTTCGCGGTTCTCTGGTATTAAGAAGTATGAGCCGATTAGCAACACTAGAAAAATTACGATTATGCGCAAGAATGAGGTGATTTGCTACCAGGTGAACAATAGCGATATACGCTATATGAATTATCAGCCAAAAGAAATATACCCATTTGAAACTACTGTGTATTTTGGCGCATCATATAGGTGGATTGATGGCGTGAAGACGCCGATGGCATACATAGATGCGAAGCTGTCCAATATGGAAATCAAGCTTGGTGAAGATGTTGATGGTGAGCTTGACGGGTGCGTGAAGCCTTAGTAGATAAACATTGAATCGTCGTAGCTTAGGTGTTTATACCCTGAGCGTGCTAGCACTTCTCTGCTTTCGCTCGGCTCCTACTACTACCGGACTACGTCCTCGCCTCATCTCGGTAGAAGCAGCGCACAAAAATAACCCCGATGGGGTTGTTTTTGTACTGGTGCCCGAGATGAGACTCGAACTCATAATCCGGTAAAGGAAGCAGATTTTAAGTCTGCCGCGTATACCAATTCCGCCACTCGGGCCCGCCCTAAATAATCTATGGAGGTGCGTACCAGAGTTGCACTGGTCTACGAGGTTTTGCAGACCTCTGCGTAACTGCTCCGCCAACGCACCATAAGATTATTTTAGCACAAAAAGTGGCCACCTAAAGAATAAATGGTCGCCGTGCGGTTATTTTTTATATTTAGCCGCAAACTTAGCAAAGTTCTCTGCCTGATACGGAATATTTTTCTCAGCAACATTTGCCAATAAGAACATTACATATTGATCTAGCTCTGAAGTAAGCTTGTCTGGCTGAATGCGAGCAATCTCATAAAAAATAAGCCCTTCGCAGATTGGGCTCATTATGCATCCGGCGACTCTCTCAACGTATCGCCCGATGTTTGTCATTTTTTATTTTAGACGCTCATGCTTTTCGCGTCAACATTGACTTTATCTGTTTTTATTTTATTGTTACTTTGAAGAATAACAGGGGTCGAAGACGTCTTTTCTATTGACATCCTGGATTTTCATTGTGAAATGTTAGTATAGCAAAAAGCGATAGAATACGCTAAAATAATTATTAATTAAGGAGGTATATGGGAGAACAAGAGGGATTAAAGTTTTACCGTTGTAACACATGCGGTAATCTATTCTTCGTCATGATTGATCCTGACGTACGCCCGACTTGCTGCGGGAACGATATGGAAATTCTTGATCACATTCATGGCTCTGAAGGCAACGAAAAGCACGCACCGATTATCGAGATTAATCAAAACGACACCGAGGTTCAGGTTGGCCTACAGCTTCACCCGATGGCGCCAGAACATCGTATTGAATGGATAGCGCTAACAGATGGTGACCGCGTCGAAATCCAGAAACTAGGTCTAACAACGCCGCCTGTTGTTAAATTCTCAAAAATGTCTGACAAAGGCAGAGTTCGCGCTTATTCGTTCTGTAATATCCATGGCCTATGGCAATCCGAAAAATAATCGAGCATATCTCCGACCGTTCACGGTTAGCTGTAGTTAGTCTTGGTTTTATTTTCCGAAAGCCTAAATACATTTGCTTCTTTTTATTTAGCTTTTTGCTGTTTCTATATATCTTTACTTTCTTTAGGGATGGAAGCGGAAACTGGCAATTATTATGGTCTGGCTTAGCTTTTGATCGAAAGTTAGATTTGGTCGTGCGAGTTTTTACGATTATTCCGAATAACTTCACTAGTATTTATGGCACGAGCTTGGCTTTTTTATCGCTCTTTCAGGCCGTCGTGATTATGCAGCTCGTTTTCACTTGGCGACACCGCGACAAGGACGCCGTAGTAGATGGCGCTAGCACTGGTGGCGTTGGCGCCATCCTTGGCTTTATCGCTCTTGGTTGCCCCAGTTGCGGAATTGGGCTCTTGGCTCCGCTTTTATCAGCAATCGCAGGAAGCACAGCGGCCGCACTTGCCGAAGGGCTAAGCTTTATTTTTAGCATTGCGGCGTTCGGACTATTATTATTTACTATTATTAGACTAGGCTACATCGATTATGTGCTAATTAGTAGCAAAGATTATAAGGAGGAAAATGCAAAAAGCCATTAGAGTAGGCGTGCTCGTAGCTGTATTAGGGTTCTTGATAGGATTAGTGATTTTTAATAGCCTTAACCCGCAACCACCAGACATGACTACCTGGAATAGCGCTATGTCGAAAGGCGATCCAGATACCGCAAAACATCATTTTGTTATGTATACGGATATTTTTTGTCCGTATTGCGACAAATTCTCTGACGCGGTCGCAGCGAACCTAGATCACTTTGAGCAATATTACATCAACGAGAATAATATTCTCTTCGAGATTCGCGTGACTGATATGAATTACGAGAATGGCCATTCAAATAATAGCCGACCGGCCGGGATTGCGGCCTACTGCGCAGCAAATCAGGGCAATTTCTGGGACTATTATTATGCTCTACTGAAACGGCTTTACGAGGATTACCACTCAAAAGGCATCGGCGTCGATAAGACAAGCCCGAAAATCCCCGACCTTGAAAAGAAATACTTCCGCTCAGTCGCGAAGACGGTAAATCTAGATTACGAATCATTTAAGAGCTGCCTTGAGAATGAAGACACGGCCGATGAACTAGATAAAAATACACAACGCGCTTATAATTATACTAATGGCGGCGTGCCACGCTTCGTCTTTGACAAGTTCACCTATGACGGTTTTCTCGGTGAGTGGGATACCGCAAAAGACTATGAGCAAGTCAAGATCCTAATGGACGCTGGGCTATCAACAAAGTAATTTAAATAAGGAAGAAAAAATATGCCAGCAGTAATTGTTGTCGCTATCATTGTAATATTATTATTTATTCTGCCGGGCTGCCGCGTGATTCGCCAGTTCGAACGCGGCGTCGTATTTACGCTTGGTAAATACAGCGGGATTAAACAACCGGGCCTTCGCGTGATTATACCGTATCTACAGACCATCCAGCGCGTCGACGTGCGCTCAACGCCAATCGATGTGCCAAAGCAGGAAGTCATCACAAAGGATAACGTCACGGTTGGCGTTGACGCGATTGTTTATTTCCGCGTGCTCGACCCAGCAAAGGCACTGCTCGAGACTACGAACTATATCTACGCTACAACCAACTTTGCGCAAGCTGCGCTTCGTGATATCACTGGCAACTTCGAGCTCGACGAACTACTAAGCAAGCGCGATGAAATTTCAGCACAGATTAAGGAGATTGTCGATAAAGAAACCGATAAGTGGGGTATCGATATCGAGAATGTTAAGTTGCAAAACATTGAGCTTCCGGGCGACATGAAGCGCGCAATGGCAAAGCAAGCCGAGGCGGAGCGCGAGCGCCGCGCAGCTATTATTGTTGCGGATGGCGAAAAAGCTTCCGCTACGGCCGTCGCCGAAGCCGCACATCTACTCGCTAAGACTCCAGGCGGCTTGCAGATTCGTACCCTCCAGACACTCGAAAAGATTTCCTCCGATCCGTCACAGAAGACTGTTATCGTGCTCCCAAACGATATCAAAGGGATCATCAACAAAATTTAGTCAATACATAAAAAATCCCTCGGCGTAGCGCCGGGGGAGTAAAAAAAAGATGCCGCGACTTTTCAGCCGCGGCGTTCGTTAATTTAGGAGTCGGACTTATCGCCCGAGAGCGGCGGGTCGTCAAACAAAAATGCCTTTATTATCGGGCTAGTCTCGACGACCTTGGGTGACTCTTTCACGTTGGCCAGACTCATGTTTTCTTCGTCACCACCTGCATCAGCCGCGGGAGGCGGCAACTCAGTCTTATCCTCGGAGAGCTCAGAACCCGGTTCCTTCTTCTTGTAATCGATCTCAGCGGCAAGCTTCGACGACTCGGCGGACTGCTCGACCTTGGGTGACCCCATCACGTTGACCAGGCTCATGATTTCTTCGTCATAGTCTGCATCATCGTCTTCGACGGTCTCGGCGGGCGGCTCGACCTTGGGTGACCCCATCACGTTGACCAGGCTCATGATTTCTTCGTCATA
>CAMHRH010000047.1 GCA_946187605.1 uncultured Candidatus Saccharibacteria bacterium | reverse complement strand
ATATTATTAGCCGCAGCTTCAGTGAAAGTAAGACAGAGAATATTGTCAGGTAGAGTGTCGGTTTGTTTTAGGATATTTGCTACTCTGACTGAAAGTAATTGGGTTTTTCCGGTGCCGGGACCAGCGATGACTAATAATGGCCCGTCAATGTAATCGACGGCGGCGCGTTGTTGTGGGTTTAACTTCTGATATGCCTCTTCGAAATCCATGCTTCTAGTATAGCATTCGGTATTTAATGCTCATGCTCGGCAATAATTGCGCGAATTTGCATGAGCAAGGTATAGCCGTCGGCGTCGACAATTTGAGCGGCGCTGTATCCCTCGACGGTCTTGAGATCTTCGAGGATATCTCCAATGCTTTCGCCTGCGCGAAGGCGTTTACCAAAAGTGAAGTTGCGCGACGTGTTATTAGTGCAAGTTAGGATTAGGTCGCCAAGGCCGCAAGCTAGGTCGGATGTATGTGGGTCGGCGCCGTGTTTATGAAGATATGTTGCGATTTCATTATGCGCATGCTCGATGAATGTTGCCATGCCATTCATGGAGTCGCTATGATAGCCGGCGCCGATTGCGTAGACATTTTTGAGTGTTCCGCAGAGTACGATGCCGTATGCGTCATCGGTCAGCTCGATCGTGATGGAATCATTTTTAAATAATCCAAGTGGATACGGGTTCGAGACGGTGAAAGTGGCGGGCTTCCCTTCCATGATCTCACTTGCGAAGGCTGGTCCGGAAATGACTGAAAATTGCGCAAAGTCGGCAAACATATCAATATTCATAAGTCCTTTGCTAGCAAGGATGGTTGGAATATTTTTGAGTTCGTCTGGATAATTGTCGATGAAATCCGGAATGAAAATAGATGGAATTGCAATAACAATGGTATTAGTATCCTTGGTCGCATCGCTTAAACTAATTTCTGGAAAAACAGCAGGGTCGTAGAAGTTAGTAGTATGTCCGTTATCGGTGAGGATTTTGTTTAGGGCTTTGCCAAATGCGCCGGCGCCGAGGATGGTGATATTCATAAGAGTTATTTTAGCATAATTCTAAGATAGCTAATGATTCGATATGTGGCGTGCGTGGGAAGAAATTGTATGGCGTAAGTTGTGTGATTTTGTAGCTGTTGGAGAGAAGAGCAATGTCGCGCGCTTGAGTAATAGGATTGCATGATAGATAAATAACCGAACTTGGTTTAACTTCGTTTAGGCGGTCGATAAGTTTTTTGTCGCAGCCGGCGCGCGGTGGGTCGAGTATTACGGTGCAATCGGGCGAGATATAGTCGGTGACATTTTCGGATTTTTCGAGGATACATTTTGCGTTTGGTAAATTGGCGGCATTCTTTTGCATTTCTTCGTATGCGGCGCCATTAACCTCAACGAGCGTTAAATCTTTATTGCGCGCAACGGAGAGCCCGATGCTGCCAACGCCGGCATATAAGTCAAGCACTTTTTGAGTTTTGATATGTTTCGCTATTTCTTGAAGCACTATTTCATAAACTGGTAAATTGATTTGGAAGAATCCGTTTGGCGAGTAACTATATTCTTGCCCACAAAGCGTGTCGTGGAGATTCTGCATGATTGGATGCGGCTGTCCGTTGACGAATAAATCGCCGCTCGTATTGCCAGATTGGTCGCAGCGGATAAGCAATGATTGATACGTGCGCGCTTCGGCATGTTCGGCATTCAGCTTAGCAAAGATTTCGGAAGCTTTTTGCCAGATTTCTGGGCGCTCGATACTGCTTTGTTTGATTGGGGTTTTGCGATGCGTGCCGCGTTCATGAAAGGCGGGATAAATGCAGCTGTCATTATTATTCCAATAGAGCGAGTATTCCATTTTGTTGCGATAGTAAAAGTCTTTGCCATCTGTTACGGTTGGTTGCGGGGAGACATCGATATGCTGTTGCGCAAAGCATTCTTTAACGAGTGAGTTTTTCTGTTCGAGCTCATAATCGTAGTCCATGATTTGCCACGGGCTAGTTGCCAAATAACAATCATCCTTCGGTGCGATGCGACTTGGGCTGGCTTCGATAATCTCAGTAGCAACGCCTTCGCAGTAGCTGTGTTTGTCTTTCGTGATGTCAAAATTTACTACTTCACCAGGCAAAGCATTCCAGATAAAGGCTTTTTTGCCGTTGTCGAGGGTTGCGATTCCCTGTCCGCCCGGGACTATTTTTACTATTTTTGCTTGCATACTTTATAATTATATCAATGAAGAACGTTATTGAAGTAAAACACTTGGTTAAGAGCTACGGCAGCAACCGTGCGATCGATGATCTTAGTTTTAATGTAAAAGAAGGAGAGATTCTCGGCCTGCTCGGGCCGAATGGTTCTGGCAAAACGACGACGATGAATTCAATCTTGTCACTACTAAAGTTCGATGATGGCGAGATAAGAATATTTGGCAAAGAAATGTCGCCGAGTGCTTACGATATTAAAGCGAAAATCGGTGTCGTATTCCAAGAAGTCGCAGTCTTTGATGAACTTACGGTTTATGGAAATATCGATTATTTCTGCGGGCTTTATATTCAGGACAAGGAAACGCGTGCACGCTACGTTAACGATGCGCTTAATTTAGTGGGCCTAAAAGAAAACAAGAGTCAGTATCCGAAGCAATTGTCGGGTGGTTTATTGCGTCGTTTGAACATTGCTTGCGGTATCGCGCATAAGCCGAAATTGATTTTTCTTGACGAGCCGACGGTGGCGGTTGATCCGCAAAGTCGCAATAATATTCTTGAAGGTATTAAGAAATTGCGCGATGATGGCGCGACGATTATTTATACGACACATTATATGGAAGAGGTTGAGATTTTGTGCGACCGCGTAATTATCCTTGACCACGGTAAGATAATTGCAAGCGGCACGAATGATGAGCTAAAAGCACTTGCAAAGATCGAAGAGAAAGTTACGATTGAAGTTGCGGAGTTGAGTCCAAACCAGTTGAGCGGTTTTGATGATATTAAGAATGTTAGTAGTGTCGAATATGAAGACGGTGTGCTAAAAGTCGTATACAACAAAGGCAAGAATAATCTCGCCGAGATGGTCGAGTATTTGCAGAGCCATAAGATTAAGTATAGTAAGATTTTTGCTGAGCGTCCGACGCTAAATGACGTCTTCCTTGAGTTGACGGGTAAGGAGCTGAGAGATTAATGTTTTGGCATAGTTTTAAATATGCTTTCAAGACACTAATTAAAAATCGCGCATTGGTTTTTTGGACTCTGGCCTTCCCCTTTATTTTGGCGATTTTGTTTAATTTAGCTTTTTCGCGCCTGCACGATTACGATGTCTTTGAGGCTTTTGATGTTGCGGTGATAGATGATGCCGAATATAAGAAAGCAGAAATATTCAGTGAGGCTTTTAAGAGTCTAAGCGAGGGCGATGAGCGGTTATTTAATACGCAATATATAGATAAGGATGAGGCCGAGAAGAAGCTTGATGCGGATGAAATTGTAGGTTATGTCTATGTCGAGGGCGGTGATGCGAAAGTAAAAATTCGTCAGAACGGCACTAATCAGACGATTCTTGCTTTGGCGGTTGAGCAGATTTCTCAAGGTGTAAAAATCGTGAATGATGTTGCTATGACGCAAATTGCGCGTTCGGCTGGCCAGAAAGTTGATGTCGAGAAAATTTATCGCGATGCTGTCGCGACCGTGACTGACGCCGAGCCGAATATTAAGGACGATTCGCGCGTTATGAATATTGTTTCAATAGAATTCTACACGCTGATTGCGATGGCCTGCATGCAGGGTGCAATGATGAGTGCGGAGTTAATGAATCGTTGCCTGCCAAATATATCGAATCGAGGCAAACGCGTTGCGATTGCGCCGACGCGCAAAGGCGTGATAGTGCTAAGTAATTTGCTGGCGGGATACGTTATGCTGGTTTTCTCGGTTTGTGCGCTGATTGCATTTATGCGTTTTGTGTTGGGTGTAGAATTCGGTGATAATATGGGTCTAATTATGCTGCTTGCTGCTGTTGGTAGTTTGACGGCGACGATGATGGGTATGTTCCTATCGATTGTACTGAAGACAAATGAGAGTGCAAAAAATGTTATTATTCTGATCGTAACGATGGCTGGCTGTTTGTTCGCTGGTATGTTTGGTGTAACGAAAGGGTTCTTCGATAATGTGGCGCCAGTGGTTAATAAAATTAGTCCAGTAGGACAGATAACGGATGGCTATTACGCGTTGTTCTATTATGATGATATGGCACGGTTTACGACAGATATTGTTAGTTTGTTGATTGTGGCTGGCGTTTTTCTAGCGTTATCAATTAGGGGTTTGAGGAGGCAGCGCTATGACAGTATCTAAGGCATTTTGGAAAATTGTATTAAAGAATATCGGTACGATAATTACTTATACGATTATTCTGATAGTATTTGGTTCGTTGAATATGTCGAGCGATTCAACGACACAATTTGAAGCCGATAAGCCGAGTATCGTTATATTTAACCATGATGAAGAACGTGGAATTACGAAGGGTTTCATAAAATACTTGAGTGAGAACGCGGAGATTAAGGACGAGTATGAAGACGACGATAAGCTGAAAGATGCGCTATTTTATGAGAATGTCGTAGCTGTTGTCGATATCCCGAAAGACTTTTCGCAAGAATTAGCTCTAAACAAGAACCCTGAATTGAAGCTCCGTTCCTCTTCTGGATACGCGGCAGAGGTTGCGAAGGTGCTGGTACGGCAATATATGTCTACGGCGAAGTCGTATGCGAGTCTGAATCTGAGCGAGGATGATCTTGCGAAAAAAGTCGAATCGACGCTAAGTGATTCGACAGAGATTGAAATAAAGTCGAAAGTCGATACTTCGAAGTATTCGCGTGCGACACGTTACTTTAGCTTTGCAAATTATAGTATTCTGGCCTGCGTTATTACGGTGATCTGCTTGATCATGTCGTCGTTTAACCGCGTAGAAATTCGGAAGCGTAATCTTGTCGGCAGTATCGAGTTGAAGCGCATGAATGGTATCTTGCTACGCAATAGCTGTCTATATTCTGCGATGATGTGGATTGTCTATGTCGTGCTTGGTTTTATCGTGGTAGGTTTAAATGAGATGTGGTCGATTCATGGCCTGCTCTATGCCGTAAATTCATTAATATTTTGCGTTTGCGCGACAACGATTGCATATTTGATTAGTAGTATCGTAAAGGGTATCGGTGCAGTGAACGGAATTATGAACGTTATCGCGCTTGGCTCGAGCTTCTTATGTGGTGCGTTTGTGCCGGCGGAATACTTGCCGGATTCCGTGCTGACTTTTGCGCATATTCTACCTAGCTTTTACTTTATCGATACAAATAACAAGATAATGGCGATCGAGGATTATGGCTCTAGCTCACTGTTGCCGATTTTTATAAATATGGCGGTAATAGTTGGCTTTTGCATTGTATTTATTATTGCGTCGAACATAATTACACATAAAAAAGAACGCTTAGCATAAGCGTTATTGACTTTTTGCCCATTTTGTGCTATAATGGAGTTGTAGCATTATTGTCTTAAAAATCTTAAAACTGGAGGTGGTATTTTGGCAGTAATGTTAAGCAACTTTGCTCATGGGTTAATGGTTGCAGGGATAGTGCTCTTGAACTATCTAATCTATGGCATTGTTCTTCATGGTACGGGCCTGTTGGCAACGTTTGTACTGTATGCGTACACGAGTATAAAGGAGGAAACACTAAGCATTATTATTCGCTTAATTATCCTTGCCTCATTTATACTGGTGGCGTTGATGATGGTTCTATACGCACTCGGAACGTTTCGGCTAATACCTATACCATGAAAAATCCCCTCGGATTTCTCCGAGGGGTCTCTTTTTTATTCGTAACGCAATGCGTCGATTGGGTTTTTCTTTGAGGCTTTGCGTGCTGGAAATGTGCCAGCAATGAATGCGATAAGCATAATAACGCCGATTATCGTTATCATAGTTAGTGGCTCAAACACGCATAGCTTGAAGGTAGGAAAGTCTTTTAGGAAGCTTTCGTGCGCGACTGTATTGGCAACGGTTCCGGCGATAAATGATAGTGCTACGCCGACAACTGATCCCCAGAAGCCGAGCATGATTGCTTCTGCGCTGAAGCTCAAGAATACTCTGCCGTTGCTCATGCCGAGAGCTTTGTCGAGGCCAATTTCGCGCGTGCGTTCCTGGACGGACATGAACAGTGTGTTGATGATGCCGATAGATGCAGCAATAAGCGCGATTGTGCCGAAGATATTGAATACTACAAGGATAGCATCGAAGAATGTACGGAACATGCCGACTTCGTCATCGACGGACATTGCTTTGAGTCCAATATCTTCGAGAGCCTTTTTAATGTCGTCGATTTTTTCTGGGTCAACGTCGGCGGTTGCTTGGTAGCTACGGTTGGTCTCCGCTGGCAT
>CAMHRH010000046.1 GCA_946187605.1 uncultured Candidatus Saccharibacteria bacterium | reverse complement strand
GCGAAGAGTCCGTGTGGTTCACGGTATTCGAACTTGCAGCGAGTATGATATAGTTATCTTAATTAACCATAACTATTTTAAGTATGACTACTAAGGACACTCAAAAAAGAAAGAAACAAAAAAGCAAACAAACGACAGCAAAAAAGACGGCGAAAAGCGTTGTTGCCATAAAGAAAAAGCCGCTCGAAACCAAAGACATATTAATTCAGGCTGGTTTGGCGGTTTATTTTACGGGCTATTTTATAGCACACCACTTCCTCGGTGTTTATGACGTGCGTTGGATTTTCTATATTGGTCTGGCGGCGATGGTAATTTACGCAATCAGAACAAAGACTAAAAATGAAGCGAAATTTGCCGAGGGCTTCTGCTTTTATAAATGGTTTCTCGTTTATGTAATTGGATGTATGATTGGTACGTATTATGAGGAGATTCTAACTTTTTGTCGCTCAGGACAATGGCTCTCTAGGCAAGGCATTATATATGGGCCGTTCAATCCAGTCTATGGCGCTGGTTTTCTAGCTTTTGGCTACCTGCTCTGTCGAAATGCAAAACGTAAGTGGTGGATTACTTATATTTATTCCTGCTTGATTGGCGGCATAGTCGAAGCCATTTCGAGCCTAATCGGCGAATACGTTTTCCAGGCAAACGCATGGGATTATTCAGACAAATTCTTGAATATTATGGGCAGAACGACGATCCCATATATGCTGTTTTGGGGTGCCGGCGGCCTAATCTTTGTAAAAGTTATCTATCCGGCATTATCGAAGTTTATTGAGCTTTTACCAAGGCGCATTGGCAATGTCATTATGCCTTCGTTCCTAATTTTCGTTATTCTTAGCCACGTTGTTTCTTACACCGCACTATTCCGCTATGGAACACGCAGCGAGGGGCGCGCGGCGAGCAACGTCGTCGAACAGGTACTGGACGAGCATTTTGACGATAGACTCATGAAGCAATATTACGACAACTCAGTCCACGAAAAAATTGAGCACTAAGCGACTATCGCGCAAGTCAGCACCATAAAAGCAATTAGTGCAACAATAGGATCCAGACCATCGCTGGCATCGTTACAAGCGAAAGGACTGTCGAAATCGTAACTAGTTCTGATGCCTCGATGTCGTTTCCGCCGTATTTGGCCGCAAACAAGCCGAGGCTAGTTGCGGTAGGAAGCGTCTGGATAATCGTACAAACGACAATAACCTCATCTGGGAATTTTAGAAAAACGAGCAAGAAGTAAGTAATTAGTGGCCCCATAATAAGCTGAATGGCGGCCGTAACCGTAAGGCGCCACTTCTTAATAAGTTTCTTGAAGTCAGCATGACTAAGCATAAAGCCAATACAAATGATAGATAATGCCGTAGTGGCGTTGCCGGTAAACTGCGCCGCATCCATCACAAAACCTGGCAGCTTGAATCCGGAGAGAAATAGCGCCATGCCGGCTAAGACGGCGATAATATTTGGATTCTTAATAATGCCATAGAAAAGCTTCGGCGTAAGCTTGCGCTCGAACAAATACACGCCGTACGAGAAAAGCGCAATATTAAAAGCTATAATAAAGCCGCAGTATGGGATAATTCCGCGTTCGCCAAAAGTACTCGCAATAATTGGGTAGCCCAGGAAAGTTGCATTATTAAAAATCAGCGCAAACTGCGATTCAAAACGCAATTCGCCTTTATAGAAATGCTTATTGAAGATTATCCTTGACGCAGCTATAAGTGCAACCATGACAATGATGCCGGCCGCAAGTCCTTTAAAGAATAGGCTCGACGTCTCCTCGCTGTAAGCGGCCGGAAAGGCAACAAAGAGCGACGCTGGCATAAAAACACTCAGCAACAAGTTGACGAGGCCACGATTGATTTTTGTATCAATCAGCTTCATCTTGCCGAGTATAAAGCCAAGCGCAAGAATAATTGCGATTGTGCCAAGACGCGAATAGAAATCAACTAATGAAATATCCATAAGCTAATTATACCCTTCCGCCTGTAGTTCAAACATCTCTTTATACAGGCCCTTATTTGCAATCAACTGCTCGTGCGTGCCAGATTCAATAATCCGCCCTTTGCTTAGAACAATAATTTCACGAGCTTTGCGCACAGTCGAAAAACGATGTGAAATTATTATCGTAGATTTTCCGCGCTGCTTTTTAATAATATTTCGGAAAATGTCATATTCGGATTTAGCATCGACGGCCGCGGTTGGTTCGTCGAGCAATAGAACGTTTGGTGAGCGGAAGAAAGCTCGCGCAATACTAAGACGTTGCCATTGCCCACCGGAAAGATCGGTCGTAGAGTTGTCATCAAAGTCCTTAGACATAATCTGATTGAGGCCTTTGTCGTATTTTTTCACTAAGTTCTCAAGGTCCGCGTCGCGTAGCGCTTCGATGATAAGGTCCTGGTCATAAGGTTTATGCGTGTTACCAAACCAGACATTTTGACCTAAGGTCGCAAATTCATAACGCGCATAGTCTTGGAACAACGCGCCAAGTTGCGATAAATAACTTTCACGATCGACGCGATTGAGTGGTTGGTCATTTATCAGAATCGTGCCTTCGGATGGTTCATAGGCGCCAATTAGGAGCTTGATCAGGGTTGTCTTACCGGCGCCATTTTCGCCTACTATCGCAAGCGAATCGCCAGGGTCTAATACAAAGCTGATATTATCGAGCGCCTTCGTCTTCGAGTTAGGGTAGCTAAATGAAACGTTTTTGAATTCAATTTTCGGCGTTGAAGTGATTTTGAAGTCACCAGTTGGCTTAGTTGGAATCTCCATAAATTCCATATAGTCAGTCGCATTAACAAGACTCTCGTTGACCGAGGTGATACTGTTAAATAGGCCGCTAATCCCAGTACCGAGCTGAGAAAGAAGGTTGCGCACGGTTAAGAATTGACCGATTAGGAGACGGCCGAGAATAATTTCAATTGCAACAAAGACAAGCACAGCATAGCTTACAACTGTTTCGAGGACATTAGCGCCAAAGCGCGGAAAAAGGAAACGGCGGTTCTCAATAATATCCTGCTCTTGGCTACGACGACGCGCTTTTATCATCTGCTCAATAAGATGTTTCGAGAGATTATTCATCTCAATCTCGAGTGCGTTGTTTGAGTTTGTAATTTTTGATTCAATCGAATAAGCAATGCGGCGGTCGCGCGTAAATTCACGCCAGTTGCGGCGCTGTATTGCCGATAAGCGCATGCTAATAATCGAAGACGGAATCGCGGCAATAATAACAACTAGCGTAACTAAAGGCGAGACAGTGAGAGTCGCAAATATAACGGAGATCAGACTAATCACCGAAGTCACGACGTTCACGATATTGCTAGAAAGATATGCAATCGAGCTACCAAATTCGTTGACGCGGTTAAATTTATCGGCGAATTCCCTACTCTCGCGGACAACAAGTGGGACCTGAATATATTTCGTCGCGATTTGTTCGCTGACATAAATATATACATCCTGATAAGTCGTCAGTGAAAGATAGCTATTGATGGCGCCGAGAATTACGTTCACCAACTCTATACTAAGCAAGACAATTGCACAGACCGCAAATGGGATATAATCGTGCGTAACTATCGCATCGGAAATGAGAGTCACCGCAGTACCAGCGATAACTGCAGTAATTGCCGGCAAGACCGAATTATAGACACGATAAATAACAAAAAAGATACTCTTAATACCAACTGCTTTGCGGTAAATACGTGTCGTATACAGAATAGATTTCAGAGAAATACGTGGGTAAGTTGGCTTGTTGCGTTCAGCCCTATGCGCCGCCCGGCGCTGAGCGCGTTCCGGGCGGCGATCATGATGAGCTTCGCGTGGCATGTTATTCTACCGTTACTGACTTAGCAAGGTTGCGTGGCTGATCTACATCGTTACCGCGATCAACTGCAACATAATATGCGAATAGCTGCTGCAAAGTATTGAGCAAAAGTGGTGTCAATAGCTTGATTGGGCTGTCGATTCGAACAATATCATCAGCCTCAATGTCGGCCTTAGAGTTAGTGAGAACAATTGTCTTACCGCCACGAGCGCGCACTTCATGGAGACCACCACAGGCCTTATCGAAGAGCCAGTTATCAAGAATTGTAAATACTTCAAAGAAACGATCATCGACTAATGCGATTGGGCCATGCTTGAGCTCACCACTTGCATAACCTTCGGCATGAATATACGAAATCTCTTTTAGCTTCAATGCACCTTCGAGAGCGATTGGATAGGCAGTATCGCGACCAAGATAGAGTGCGTGATCGAACTTCGCATATTTCTTCGCCAACTTTTCCATTTCTGGGCGATAAGTATCAAGCGTTTTCTTAATTTCCTCTGGGAGAATAGCGAGTTCGCGAGTAAACTCGGCTAGCAACTTCGGATCGCCGCCATGGTATTCTGCGAGCATGCCAGCAAACATTAACATAGTAATAACCTGCGCCGTAAAGGCCTTCGTGCTAGCAACAGAGATTTCTGGTCCGACATGGACATAGGTGCCGCCGTCAACCTCACGAGCGATAGTCGAACCGACTACGTTCACAATGCCAAGAGTCTTTACGCCGCGCTTTTTGATCTCGCGAAGACAAGCGAGCGTATCGGCAGTCTCGCCAGATTGCGACACAATAAGCGCAACGGAATCCTTCGGTAAATGGAATGATCGATAACGATACTCGCTAGCTACGACTACCTCAGTCGTTAAATCTGGGACCAGCTGCTCCATATAATACGAAGCTAGGAGGCCTGCGTAATAAGCTGTACCACAGCCAACGATTACAACGTGATGGATATTGCGCATCTCCTCTTCGGTAAGATTTGGGCCACCGAGATGCATCTTACCAGCATCAGGCTTAATACGACCAGACAAGGTGTCATGTAGAGTTGTCGCCTGATCCATAATTTCCTTGAGCAAGAAGTGGTCATAGCCACCTTTTTGGATTTGTTCGACGTCGCCCTCGATCGTCTCCGGCTTTACAGAGAGATGCTTTAGGTCGAGACTGAAGACGTCAGCGCCATCACGCGTACAGACTGCAAGTTCGCCATCATTTAAATAAATCGCTTCACGAGTATATCCGAGCAGAGCCGACGCATCCGATGCAATCAGCGTTTCGTCTTTGCCGAGGCCAATAATTAAAGGTGAGCCTAGGCGAGCAACAATAATCGCACCCGGTTCACTTGGCGAAAACACGGCGATGCCATAGGTGCCACGAACGCGCTTGAGTGATTTTGCCACTGCATCCTTGAGCGACGTTCCATCTTTGTAATTGCTATCAATAAGAGCCGCAAGTACTTCCGTATCTGTATCGGATGCAAATTTATAGCCTTTTAGTTCTTCGCGAAGCTCTTTGAAGTTTTCAATAATACCGTTATGAACCAGATAGATACGGCCAACATGATGCGGATGAGCATTTGTTTCAGTGACGCCACCGTGCGTAGCCCAACGAGTATGACCAATGCCAAGATTGCCATCCTGAGGGGCTTCGTCGAGGACTTTGCTTAGCTCAGAAATCTTTCCAACCGAGCGTGCAAGTTTCGCTTCGCCCTCGCTATCGAGCGTAGCAATACCAGCAGAGTCATAGCCACGGTATTCCAGACGCTTTAAGCCACTTAATAATATATCTTGTGCCGGTTTCTTACCGACATAGCCCACGATTCCACACATATGAGACCTCCTTGTCTTTTTATTATTTTAGCAAAATCCAGGACTATTGTGCGATGAAAAACTAGAAGATTCGACAATTATCCAAGAAAGATCAGTACATCCGATGCATGTCGGCATATAAGCTATGCTATGGCTCAGATTAAGAGATAATCCTATATGATATAATTGAATAAGTGAAAAACCCGAAGACGGAGGTCGAGCGTATATGTGGGCGAGTTTTTTTGATTATCTTTCTTCTCATACTACCAATGGTTTGGGTTCGCCTATTTATGTTTGGCGAAAAAGTTGACCCGTTTGAGGTGGAAGCCCGTCACGCAGAGAAAATGCCGACACTAACGATGGGCAACTTTCTAAATGGCACTTTTCAAGATGAACTCGAGAGTGCACTCTCCGACCAAATGCCAACTAGCGAAAAAACTCGCTCTGGTTTTCTGACTACAAAACATATCATTTTCGATAATCTTTCATGGATATCAAACAGAAAAAATAGCAAATATCGTTTAGTAGCGGATGACATCTATTTATATGGCGGAGACGATAACCTAGTCGTCAATTCGCTAGATAAGAAAAATCTCTACCTGGAGCAAAATGCATCAGATATCGCGATAAGCGCCGATTATTATTCTAAATTACCAATCACTAATAAGTATCAATACGTAATAACGACTGATGACGTGAAGAATTTTGACGATGTCAATGATAGCTATATAGAAAAGCTAGCGTCATATTACCCATCTTTTAAACAATCGAGCCTCTCGATACCGGATTATGACACATACGC
>CAMHRH010000045.1 GCA_946187605.1 uncultured Candidatus Saccharibacteria bacterium | reverse complement strand
AACGTTCTCTGCCATCTCGGCATTATGTTCGAGCATGTAGAATTCGCCGTGGTATGGCATGTAGTTCTTTGGGTGTAGGTCGCTTACGAATTTAACATGATCTTCATAGTAAGCATGACCAGAAAGATGAAGTGGACCAATATTGGTTAGGTGCGTTTTGTTGTGCTGAATCACCTGAGCGCCTTCACGAAGAAGACCGTCAACCGTGCCCATAACCTTTGGCTCATTGCCTGGGATTGGACTCGAGCCGAAGACGATCGTGTCGCTAGCCTTAACTTTGATGAAGCGATGCGCGCCAGTAACCATACGATTGAGCACGGCATTCATTTCACCCTGCGAGCCAGTACAAACGATTGTAACTTTTTCATCCGGAAGCTTAACAATATCCTCCATCTTCATAATGGTATCTTTTGGCACCTTAATAGCTTTGGCGCGCAATGCGACCTCTACGTTATTAATCATTGAAAAACCGGCAAAAGCAACTTTACGGCCACGCGCAGCAGCTTCTTTGAGTACGCACTCAATACGTTTGACTTGACTCGAAAAACAGCTGATAATAATCCGCCCAGTCGCATAGTTGTCCATAACTTTACCGATATTATCACCAACATCATATTCGCTATGTGGATGCGTACCCGGAACATCAATATTAGTCGATTCGTTCAGAACAAGCGCAAAACCCTCTTTGTTTGCAATCTCAAGCAGACGATCATAGTCGGCCGGAATGTCCATCGGATTAGTCTCAAAACGCCAGTCGCCAGACAATAGGATTGCGCCATTTGGCGTGCGAAATACAATCGAGCAGTTGCCCGGGATCGAATGCAGCATATGCACAAATTCAGC
This sequence comes from uncultured Candidatus Saccharibacteria bacterium, assembly GCA_946187605.1. Classification (GTDB taxonomy): domain Bacteria; phylum Patescibacteriota; class Saccharimonadia; order Saccharimonadales; family Saccharimonadaceae; genus UBA2834. The sequence continues at coordinate 5,681 of CAMHRH010000045.1, read as the reverse complement.
CGATAGATGCTGACTTAGCTTGATTTCCTTGTGCGCAAGCGGATCAACGATTTGGTAATTCATCTCCGGAACATCTGGCACTTCCGACATCTGCTTCTTAATCATGCCAATCGTGAAAGCAGAGGCATAGATTGGAACGAGCGGCCCAAAGTACGGCAGCAAATGCTTACAGGCGCCAATATGGTCAAGGTGAGCGTGGGTAAAGAGAATTGCCTTTACCTTGTCGCGGTTATCATCAAGCCATTTTGAATCCGGTACCATGTAATTAACGCCCGGGTAGTCAGCGTTTGCGAAAAGCGTGCCCATATCAACGAGAACAATTTCACCTTGATATTCGATAGCGGTCATGTTCTTGCCGATGCCGAATTCGCCGAGGCCACCAATCGGGATAATGCGAACCGCATCTTTTGCTGGACGCGCCGCGCGAATCTGGCTCATCGTAATCTGATTGCCCTTATAGCCGTTATAACGCGATTTATTAACTGGGATACCGACAATATGTTGCGTTGCCTGCGCATTCACGTCTTGGCTAAGCATGCGCTGATGATGAACCATCTCGCCTTTGCGCGTATTAACCATCAACTTGACGTCGCTGCGCTTATCTGTTGTAGCATTGGCGTTTTTTCCTTTCGACGAAGTTTTGGCGGCTTTTTTGCCCGTAGAAGCCTTTTTTGCGGCCTTTGGCGCGTTTTTGCCCCTTCTGGTAGATTTCGCTACTAATTTTTCGTCCTTGCCTCCAGGAGCGAAATTTGCGTTAAAATTCCGCTTCTGATGTTCTTCGAACTGTTTCTTGATGTCTGGGAGACGCTCGGCGCGCGATTTTAAAAGTTTGGCGCGGCGTTCTGCCTCAGCTTTAGTTTTTTCGTTCATTTGTTCCTTTTTAAAATAAATAGTATTAATTCCCACACTAAAAGCGCTCGCCTAACATGAGCTAGATAGAAGTTGTTGCGCTAAAAGTAATTAATTAGTGCTTTCATTATAACAAAACCGCTCAAGAAACGCAAATGCATGGCTACAATTAGCCATGCATAACAGGTTAAATTATTCGTCGTTAGTCGTTGAGATATCTCTCAGTGCTTGTTTGAACCGTTACGTAAACATGAAAAGTTGCACCAGAATAATCGCTCAGCACCGTTTGGCCAGTCTTGCCGTCAGCACTGTAAGTAACCTGGCTAGCGAAGTTCGCATCACAGTTTAGAGTAACGGATTCTAAGAGTGAATTTGTCGAAACATTTTTGTTGATAGCGTTTTTATAATAATACCAACCATCTCGATATATCCAGTCGTTAGTGTTTTGCATATTAATGATTGCGTATTCATGCTCGACATCCCCGCTATCCGTCCAGGTCAGCGGCAAGTCCGTAGTCGCATGGTCGGATGCCGGAGTAGTGGTATTACTCGTACGCCAATATTTGTCGATTTTCATGCGTACATAGCGTGGAGTTTCATTCTTATTTGTCGCGATTACATCTTTTGCCACTTCTTGGCACGGCTGCCAGTTAGACGGCGATTCAAAATGCTCCGTATATTCAATCACGTCGTCGCCAAGATTGAAGATATTGTCAAACACCATTCGATCCTGGTTGTAGGCAATTGTGCCACCGATTCCAAGGACGGCGACTGCAGCTACAGCCGCAATAATTGCACGTTTTTTCTTCATATTTTTAACCTGTTTATTTTTGCTTTTATCCTGCAAAGAATTGTACTAGATTTTAACGCTTATGTCAATGCGTGGCGAGCGCTTGACCGCCTAATGTGCGCGTGTTATTATGGATACATACAGATACAGACCGGCTCGAAAAGAGGCGGTGTTTTTAAGCTCCGCGCCCGACAGAATTGGCGCAGAAAGGAAAAAATGAACTTAGACATTAAACAAATGGTTGCGATGGTTGATATCGTGGCCGAAGAAAAGAACCTACCAAAGGAAGTTGTTATCGACGTAATCGAGCAAGCTATTGCCGCTGCTTGGCGCAAAGATAATGGCGATAAGGACATGGATGTCCGCTGTGAGCTTGATTTGAATACCGGCAAGGCGTATGTATTCATTTCGCGCACCGTCATCGAAGACGATGTCGCTTACATCCCGGCAATCGAAATTCCACTTTCGGAAGCAAAAGGCAAAAAGATTGGCGATATCGTCGAAGAAAAAGTCGAAGTCACCAGCTTTGGCCGCGTTGCGTCGCAAACCGCAAAGCAGGTCGTCACGCAGCGCCTTCGCGAAGCAGAGCGCGATGCGGTATTGTCGCTATTTGAAGACCGCGTCGGCGAGGTTGTCAATGGGACGATTGTCCGCGTTGAGCCAAAATTAGTTCGTATTGATCTCGGTAAAGCGACTGGCATTATGCCGAAGTCCGAGCAAATTGAGGGCGAATATTACGCCGTCGGTTCACGCATCAAGGTCTATATCAAGGAAATTGAACGCAACGAACGCGGTGCGCAGCTAATCCTTAGCCGCGGTTGCGCCGAATTTATCGATTACCTCTTCCGCCAGGAAGTTCCAGAGATCGAAAACGGCTCAGTCGAAATCAAGGCGATTGCGCGCGAAGCGGGTCGTCGCACTAAGATTGCCGTCGCCGCCGTTATGCCGGGCATCGACCCGGTTGGCACTTTCGTTGGCGGTCGCGGCGTACGCGTACAGGCCGTCATGAACGAAATCGGTGAGCGCGAAAAAATCGATATCATCAACTGGAGCGACAATATCTCCGAATACATCCGCGAAGCGCTTAGCCCAGCCGAAATCCAAAAGGTCGAGGTCGAGGGCAACAAGGCGACCGTTTATGTCTCGAAAGAACAGCAATCTATCGCCATCGGTCGCGTAGGCCAGAATGTACGCCTAGCCTCAAAGTTAACTGGCTACGATATTGACGTCGAGGTCGCAAAGGCACCAGAGAAAAAGAAGAAAAAGAACGTCGAAGATTCGTTACTATCGGCAATTGACGAAGCCGACGATGAAGTCAGCGAAGAAGAAAACGCCGAATAATTATCATCAATATAAAAAATACCGCCCTAACTTTGAGGCGGTATTTTAATATTATTTACTGGGCTTGGAGTCGCCACTTTCATCGCAGCGTGGCTGCGAAGAACCAAATACGCCAGCTTTCTTCAGCGTGGACATGCCTTCTGGATTGACGCATGCGTCCTTACTGCTCGTGACTGTACCGTCGCTATCGACATGGTCGAGAATAATCTTGCCAAAAGCCACGATTACGCCAATTGCGAACAAAATGAAAAAGACTGTCATCACCTTGTGGGCGCCAGATTTTAGCCCATTATCATAGCCCGGACCAGTATCATACATTAACTGCAATTATAATGTTTAGCTTAAGCTTTTTCAAGCTCATCGAACTTCGCGCGCATTGTCGGATTGCCGCGCGTTAGCCGTTTAATCGTGAGATCTTCGGTCTTATTATTCGCTAAGCGTAGATTGTTTTCGCTTGAAAGCAAAGCTTCTTTCGTCTTTTGAAGGTGTTGGATAGTCTTATCGATTTCTTCAATCGCGCTCTGGAATTTGCGACTCGCCAGCTCGTAATTACGCGAAAATGCAGATTTGAAGGCTTCGATATTTTCTTCAAAATGCGTAATATCAATATTCTGTTCGCGCACAACAGCCAGTTCGGCCTTATATTTGAGCGAATTGAGCGCCGCATTGCGGAGTAGCGTAATCATCGGAATGAAGAATTGTGGTCGTATAACGTACATTTTTTCGTAACGATAAGAAACATCAACAATGCCCGTGTTATAAAGCTCGCTATCCGCCTCGAGCATCGAGACGAGCACGGCATATTCGCAATTCTTCTCGCGACGGTCCTTATCTAGCTCCTTGAAGAAATCCTCGTTCTTATGCTTCGTAGCCGTAGTCTCATTTTCATTCTTCATCTCAAACATAATAGAGACAATTTCATTTCCCTGCTCATCACATTCGCGGAAGATATAATCGCCTTTACTACCCGTACGTGCATCATTATCCTTTTCGAAATACGCATTCGGGAAAGCCGCCATGCGAATCTGGTTAAATGAGCTCTGACAATGTTGTTCGAGCGTCTCGCCAATCATCTTCGTACTAAGGCGCGCCTTCATGTCCTTGAGCTGCTGAATCTCATCATCTTTCAGCTTTAATGCGCCTTTATATTGACCGATAATTGAATTCTCGCGCAGCTTAGCTTCGCTGGTTTTCGCCTTGAGATCGCTGGCGAGCTGGTCGCGCTCTTTCTCGATTGGCGCTACCGCCTCAGCAATGGCAAGTTTCTTTTCGGTCTCAGCGGCAGCAAGCTTACTCTTGAGCTGCTGAATTTCGGCTACGACCTCGGCCTGGGCTTTTTCGAATTTTGTTTCTTTTTCAGCAAGTGCGAGTTTTTGCTCAGATAGAGCTTGCTTGTGAGCCTCCTCTAGACGACGGCCTAGCTCACTCTCAAACTCAGCGCCGCGCACTTGATTTAGAATATCTGCATAACTAGCGTCATCAACTTTAAAAGTCGTGCCGCATTTTGGGCATTTTATCTCTGACATATTACTATTGTAGCGCAAATCGGAGAGATATTAGCGGCCGTAAATATAATTGAAGCCAAGCGCTTCGCCCCAGTCGATATCCGACTGATAGACAATATTAAACTTGCCATTTGGACCAGCGTAGTTCATCTCTTGGATCGTGATATTTACGCCTTCATTTACGCCAACGACGACACCGACATGGCCATAGCCGCTCGTCGAAGTTTGAACAACTGCACCATAAGCTGGAGTCTTACCGACGCCATAGCCACGGCTACCAAGGAAGCTAGCCCAGCTACGCGCATTACCAATCGCGCCAGTCGGTAGCCAATAATTCTCAGGCATATTTGCACGGCGCCAATACCACGCAAACCAAGTACAGTTACCAAAGGCGCCAGGGTTGCCCCAACTCTTCGTAGCGTAATACATATCACTCCAATAAGCATAACTACCAACCATAAAGCGGTTCTTGCGGTTGCCGGAGCTACTGACATAGGAGTAGCCGGTATTGTTCGTAACAGTCGGCTTCGGCTTAGGCGGAACATATTCTGGGCGCTCAGTCTCTGGAAGATCGCCACCAGGTAGGAGTAGCACCATATTCTCGGCAATATCCGTGTTTTCAAGGTCGTTACGAGAGATCATCTCATCAAGGTTAGATTTATATTTCTCTGCGATACCTTCATAAGTTTCGTCACTCTTGACGACATGAATAATACCAGGGACGGTCGGCAAGTAGAGCTTCTGCCCAACGGATAGGTCAGCCGTCTTCATGCCATTACTCCAGCGAACCTGATCCTCTGTTACTCCAGAGATATTGTAGCTACTAAGGATAGAAGCAATTGTCTCGCCTTCGGCAACAGTATGCGTAATAACGCCACGGCTAAGATTAGAGGTATCAATAATACTAGGCTTCTCAATAATCGTGCCAGAGGTGCTGGTCGTGCCAGTACTTTCATAGATTGCATTCACGGTCACATAGTTCTCAGAAATCGTCGCAGTGGACGGGAGGGCGATAGTATTAGCGATGTTCGCCACGGTATAAGATTCCGAAATCTGGTCGGCCGTAACCGAAAAGCTCGTATCGTTAAAAACTGCCGCAATTGGCGCATGTACGCTACTATCGTTCTGGCGCGAGCCAAAGAACATCACGGCATAAATCAGGCCGAATACGCATGCGTACGGTAAAATCTTTTTTA
>CAMHRH010000044.1 GCA_946187605.1 uncultured Candidatus Saccharibacteria bacterium | reverse complement strand
CCTCAGCCAACTGGTCTTGGCTAATATTCCTGTCCATACGGATTCTGCGTAATCTTTGACCGAATGTTTCTGTTGCCATACTTCACTCCTTGTTTAGCTTACAACTCCATAATATGTGCGATTATTTGATTTTTCTATCAAATATTACATAAATATATGTAAAGGAAATTTTACATAATTCATGCGTGTTTGTAAAGAATGCTTTACATGCCACTAAAATAAAAAAGACAAGTCTTTTTTATTGACTCGTCTCCTACGACAATCGTCCCCTACGGGTCCTCCGATGCTCGACGCATCACGTCTATTTCTAATCCATTGGTGCGGGTAGAGGGAGTCGGACCCTCATCTCTTGCTTGGGAAGCAAACATAATAGCCGCTATACGATACCCGCGACTAACTTAATTATACCACCTCAGAGCAAGACACAGTATGTCATTATAGCTATGAGATTAGTTTCCGCCTCGGAAAGAAACTCAAGATAACAATATCTCGCAAAGTGATATTCCTTTCCCTTTCGGCAACGAAAACAGCATAGCGCACAAAAAACATACGCATAAGCGCCATATTTGACAAAGCGCAAAAAATTTGGTATAATATAAAGATATGAAGCTCCAAAAATACAAACATAACTCCGAAACATCTTATGCCCTTGGCGCCACGCTCGTTGCCGAACTACTAAACACCTCACCACAGCTCATCACGCGTATCTTCGTCCGCCCAATCAACAAGCGCGGCACTGATCTGGAAAAAATCATCCAACAAGCCAGCGCAAAACACATCGAAGTTATTGAGTCTTCAAAAGCTTTCAATATCCTCTCTGCTAAAGAAAACTGCCTCCTTATTGCCGAGTTTAAAAAACCGCACACCACGCTCGAAAGCGACACACCTCATATCGTACTAGTAAATCCGTCCGACTCAGGCAACCTCGGCACTATTATTCGTAGTGCTATCGCCTTCGATTATCGCAATCTTGCAATCATTACGCCAAGCGTCGATCCGTACGATCCTAAGGTCATTCGCGCATCTATGGGCGCCGTTTTTCATATCAACGTTGAGCAATTCGCTAGTTTTGATGATTATTCCGCAAAATATAACCGCCATAACTACGCCTTCATGCTCAATCCTAGCGCACAAGAGTTAACCCAATGCCAAAGACCGCCAGTAAGTTATAGTCTCGTCTTTGGCAACGAAGCCGCCGGACTACCAAAAGATTTCTGCAAAAAACACGACGCGGCAGCCATATACATCAAACAATCACCTCAAGTCGATAGCCTCAATCTCGCAATCGCCGCATCGATTGCGATGCATCATTTCAGCAACTAATCCGTTTTTGGTTCCTCGGTTGGCTCAGTATCATTCTCTGCCTGCCCACCAACCGAAATATACTCTTTAACCTTCCCCTCTTCACGGATTTTTTTCATAGTTTCATCAAATTCCGTAAAGCGCACCTTAATCGAATCATAGCGCACTTTATTTCCATCTCGCTTCGTCAATTTTACAAAATAGAAGCCGTCCCCATTCTTTGACACAAAGCGCTTTGAAACGTCACCAACCTCCTCAAGGCTCATCGCCATCGCCGCGCGCCCAGAATCAAGATTCGACGCATCAACCATCTCGCTCAGACTCTCATAATCCACATTTTCATTCTCTTTATATTTATCCGCAATCTCGTTCAGAGCTTTCCCCGCCTCAAGCTCCTTTTCGATTTCAGATGCAATCTTCTTCGCGCCTTCGTCAATTTCTGCCGCATAATTCTTACGCGCTAGCGACAGCATGATCATTCTACGGTACTCCGAAATACTTAAATTAAAGTTCTCACGAACAATCCCCTCAAATGCCGCATCACTACGCTTCTCGCCATCAATAGTTTTATGCTCGTCGATAACCGCATTTATTCCATCATCGCTTACCGGCTTACCCATCTCATTCAACTTCGCCAAAGCATAGCTATATTCCTCCGCACTATCCATTGCCTGACGCTTATAATAATCGCGCAAATGTTGCGAATCTTCCGAATCGTCAAGCGTGCCCTGCTGACGCTCAATTGATTTAATACTGCTCCTATATAGCATCAAATAATCACTATAAAGCACTTTCACGCCGTCAACTTCGCCGACAGGCAGATGAAGCACCTTCGTAAAACGATACATCACATCGCTCGTGTTCTGCGTCTTATATAGCTGCAACCAGCCAACCAGCGTAAAGGTCGAAAGCGCCACTATTGAAATCAGGATCGTTATAATCACCAAACGATGTTTTGCATATTGAAAAGGATAGCGAAATTTCTTTCCTTTCGCCAAAATCTCTTCACGACTTTCTTCTAGGTTCTGCTGCGTTATCGCCGCAGATTTTTTCTTTCTAATTTTTATCATGCCAAGTATTCTCCAATTCATTATACACTGTTTCAGGGTGGCTCACCATGCTCAGCATTAAATCCCCTGCTTCCGTCTGTATCAATATCGCCCCATAGTCAAACATCGTCGCAAAAACTCCATGCACCCCATAACTCATATTCATAATTTTACTCAGCTCAAGATCCACAACGCTTTTATTAAATAGACCCTTCTGCCTCGTCTGTCGCAATCTCTGATTCGTTACAACATAAAAGCTAAAGTACCATAGCAGCCAACTATACAAAGCGCCTAGAATCCCCACGCCAAAGAATATTAGCCATACAAAAAACATCTGCCCATTATCCGGCCAAAGCACCATCGGTATTACACCAAGGCCCGCCACTAAGACTAACCAAAGAATTCCTTTTATCGCCGTCAAAAAATGCCGCCGAAACACATAAATCACTTCTTCGCCCTCGCGTTGACCTTCGAATTCCATACCTATATTTTACCATAAACGGATATCCGGCACCGCCACGCCTCGTATAGCAAAATTCTACCTACGGTTTGTGGCTATTTATATATAATAGTCATAAAATCGAGCCATAAATATAAAACAAGGAGAACCATGGACTTAAAGAAGATTGGAAAGTTCATTGCCGAGAATCGCAAAAAAGCAGGATTCTCTCAGGAATCCCTTGCCGAAGAGCTCGACATTAGCAATCGCTCTATCTCAAAATGGGAACGCGGCATCTGCCTACCCGAAACCGCCAAAATGCCTGCCCTATGTAAGCTTTTTGGCATTACTATAAATGATTTATTTAGTGGAGAAATCGTAGACATGAAAAACAATAACGCAAAATCAAACGACAACCTTCTTGTACTCGCAAAAGAAAAAGAGCAAAAAGACAGACAGCTCCTTACGCTCGAATGGGCGCTAGGCTTTATCGGTCTCGCATCATTCCTAGCTATGGTCTTTCTAAGCATCCCAATCGCCGAATCGCACTTTTCGCTTGCCGCCGCTATGTTTATTGCAGGATTCGTAATTTTTATGGCTGCTGCATTCTTTGCGCTCAGAATCGAACAAACCGCCGGCTATTATAAATGTGCCCAGTGCGGCCATAAACACGTCCCGACCTTTGGCGCCGTTTTTGTCGCCATGCACCTTGGCCGTACCCGCCATCTACGCTGTCCTAAATGTGGTCAAAAATCCTGGCAGAAAAAAGTCCTCTAATTTATTCCTCTCTACAAAAATCCATGGCGCATACCATGGATTTTTCTTTAAAGACATTATGTGGTAGCCCAGGAGCGAGTCGAACGCACAACCTTCTCCTTAGGACGGAGCTGCTCTATCCATTGAGCTACTGGGCCAACACGCATATTTTATCATTTTTCACTCCCCTAGTCGAATCAGAAAAAGACCGTACTCTTTATACGGTCTTTATGCAGTTCGAAAACAACTATTTTTCTCGATGTATTTATTTTATACAGTTCAACAGAACTCTAGCGCGTAAACCTCTCCGACAAAGTCTGATAAATCTGAATCTCCTCTGGCTTGAACCAATACGATACTTCCTGCTCCGCCTCAACAGCATTGCCAGAAGCATGAATCAAATTCGCCACACCTTCATTGCGTGCATCCGCATAGCCAAAGCTAACATGCGCAAAATCGCCACGAATCGTACCCATATCGGCTGCCATCGGCTCAGTTGAACCAACAATCTTACGTACAACCGGAATCGCCTCAACGCCCTCAAGCACCATCGCAATTACTGGACCCGAAAGCATAAAGTCCACAACAAGGTCAAAAGCCTTCTGGCCACGGCGCGAAACCATCTTCGAAATACCCTCATAATGATGATAATAGTGATCTTTATCCGGATTCACCATCTTCGTCGCGACAATCTTCAAACCGACGCGTTCAAAGCGCTGCAAAATCTCGCCAACAATCCCACGCTGAACCGCATCCGGCTTAAAGATAATAAGAGTACGCTGAATCAAATTGTCGGGGTTATTCTTCTTATTAAAACCAACATTCCAAGCATTCACCTCGTGGCCAACTTCAGCAGCAACCTTGCTGACTGCTTTGCCGATATTCTTCTTAGCACTTTTTTTATCTGCCATAAAAAATACTCCTTTTTGCGAGTATATCACAAAAAGAAGCAAATCCTACAGCTAAAGTAATCTAGTACCAGCTCGGATATGGCGTCGGCACATTCGTAAAGACTGAACTTTTATCGACGCCTGCCGGCAAATAAGATGCCCAATCTTCAAGCGAGGCCGCATCCTCAATCTTTGCGCAACCATTAAACATCGACAAAATCGTCGTAGCGCTCACCATGCGCCAAGCACCAAGCGGAGCGACGCTTATTATCTCCGCATCGTTCTGGAACATGGAATTAAAATCTTTCACCGTTGCAACATTCCACCCCGAAATTGCTGAGATGTCTGCTAACGACGAATCAAACGCGAACAAAGCGCCCAGATTCTCCGCAACAGAGCCATCCGAGAACCAGTTCTGCGCCCCGTTTAGCGTCTCCAAATCGCCCATACTCGAAAAAGCGCTATTCATATTCTTAACACTCTTCAATCGCCAACCCGATAAATCCGTCAAGTTATGAAGCCCGGAACCCACAAATGCACGATACATATTTTCGACATTCGACACATCCCAACTCGACAAGAAGCTAAAATCGCTACGATTCATATTCTGAAATGCCATCGACAAGTCCGTAATCTTCGACGCATCAATCGTATCATAAAAACTCATATCATTCAGCAGTGCACCAGAATAGCTCAAGAAACCCTGCATATTCGGGTTGTAATATAATTTCGAGGCTTCCGTGTAATAATAAAGCGTATTATCCTGGTACTTATCATTATCTATCTCGCCACCCCAACTTCTATATTCATCTGCGGTCCAAGTATAAACTGGCTTCTCTGACGACTCTGTAGAAATGCGCAGACCACCGGCATCCACCGATGCATCGCGCTGATACCCCTCCGGAAAATTCTCCGGCAGTTCACCCACCTTTATTACTTGTGTATTTAGCCCAACACGGTTAGCTAGAGACGCGCCAGCCAATAATGTCGCCTCGGCAGTCAAAGTCTCATGATAATCCCATTCTTCCTCTGCTACATTGCCCTGAAGGCTATCCAAGACCGCACGTAGTGTATATATTGCGCCAGCATAATCATTATCCGGCGTAGTGCATACCGTCTGTCCATTCGCCGTCGTGCATTGATTAAAGCCATCAGTACCCAAATTCGCGCCACAATCCAACGTCACTGACTCCAAAAACGAATCCGTAACTTCCCCCGGCTCGAGCAAATGATAATAGTAATAATAACCATCATCCTCATTCAAAACCCATTTATCCGGACTATGAAGCTTCACCACCGCCATACGCACGCCATTATTTACTAACGGCAGTTCAGTCGTATGATTCGAAGCAATCCAGCTTTCCTCGTATTTTACACGCGCCGCAATTGGCACTGTCGACTCATTTTTCAAAGTTACCGTTTTCGGAATCTCTTGACAAGCGCTCCAATCCGTCGGACTCGTGAATATCTCTGTATTTACCGTGCGATATGTCGCTAAACCAAATATATTCTCGATAATCGACCTATCTGTACTATAAGCAATCACGCCGCCAATAAAAGCCACTGTAGCTAGTGCCAACAAAGACAAAACCAAGCGCTTTCTGTTCTTCATAAACTTCTTTTAAGTATAAGCGATTTTAGCAATCGAAGTCAAACATCACTATGAAATTTTTTATGAATCTCTCGGAGTTGCGGATCCGTAACATGCGTATATATTTGCGTCGTCGAGATATTCGAATGCCCCAGTAATGACTGAACCGAACGCAAATCTGCACCGTTAGTTAATAAGTCCGTCGCGAACGAATGCCGGAAGGTATGTGGCGTGACGTGCTTCGTAATTCCTGCCGCCCGCACATATTTTTCAATAATCCGCTGAATACTCCGCGGCGTCAATCGTCGATAATTCCCCGATGTACCCTGAAGCGGCGTATTGCGAGAGTTATTCAAGAAGAGCGCCGGCAGTGAATCGTGTCGCTCTGCCAGATAATCCGCTACCGCATCCGCAGCTGAATCAGAAATAAACACCGGCCTGTCCTTCTGCCCTTTACCGCGCACCATAAACTCTTTTCGTTCTAAATTCACATGGTCGCGATTAAGCCCAATTAACTCCGACACACGCAAACCCGACGAAAACAGCAACTCCATAATCGCCCGGTCGCGTAGTCCCGTCTCAGTATCGCTCGGAATTTCCGCAAAGATTCGCTCGATTTCATCGATATGTAAAAAAGTAACCTGCGGCCGATGCGTCCGTGGCAATTCAACCAAAACCGGATCAAGCGATTTGATATTTCGCTTTGCTAGATATTTCAGAAAACCACGCAACGCAATCAAATGATATGCCTGCGTCGTTACTGATAAAGTTTTTCCGTGTGAATTTACGACTTCATAGCGATTTAGCCATAACCGATACTTCCGCAACCACTCCGGCGTAATATCCTCCGGCTTCAAATCCGCCTCCGGCGATATCTCCTCGCTAAACTCAATCAGGCGCGACAAATACAGCTCATAATTGCGCGAAGTAAAACGGCTTCGACCATTCTCTACTTCCAAAGACTCCAGAAACTCATTAATCAAATCCGCAACAAACATCAGAAGCTAATGAATCTTATAATCGCATCTT
>CAMHRH010000043.1 GCA_946187605.1 uncultured Candidatus Saccharibacteria bacterium | reverse complement strand
GCGCAAGATTATTGTAGTCTTTGCGAAATATCCAGATTTTAAGACGCACGTGCGCGGTTTGTCGAAGCTTATCAAAGAAGACCCGGGCAATATTCAGCGTGAACTACGCAGGATGACGAAGGGCGGTTTTCTGATTATGACGAAAAAAGGAAATACTAGCATCTATCAGACGAATAAGCAGTTTCCAATCTTAAAAGAGCTGCAGAGCATTGTGATCAAGAGCCAGCAGGCGGATGACGCTAAGAAAAGCCCGAGTAAAATTATCGGATGACGCGTATATTCGAACAGCTCTTAGCGCAGCGTGGGCTGAGTGAAGATTTTTTGCATCCGCGCTACGAAGATTTATTTGATCCGTTTTTGATGCAAGGCGTCAAAGAGGCGGTGGAGCGAATTGAGCAGGCGCGTCAAAATGGCGAGAAGATAATTATTTATGGTGATTACGATGCGGACGGCGTAACCTCAAGTACGGTTTGTCGAGACGCATTAGAACATTACGGCTGTAATAATGTCGAGATAATGTTACCAAATCGTTTTAAGGATGGCTATGGCTTAAATAAGCCAGCAGTGGCGGAGATTGAGGAGCGTGGCGCAACGTTAGTGATTACTGTCGATTGCGGTAGTGGTTCTGGTGAGGTAATTCAGGCACTGAGCGAGCTTGGAATTGATACGATTGTGACGGACCATCACGAGATACCGAAGATGCCGAAGGATGCGGTAGCGGTGATTAATCCAAAGCGAAGTGGCGAGAAGTACGGCTTAAATATGGCGGGCGTAGGAGTGGCGTTTACGCTTGCGCGAGCGTTAAACAAGAAGAAAAATAACGGGGCGACTTGCGACGGTCAAGAGAAGTGGTTGCTTGATATGGTTGCAATCGGCACGGTGTGCGATTCGATGGTGCTAAGGGAAGAAAACCGAATTATGGTGCATTATGGCATGGTAGTGCTCGGCAAAACGCGTCGTCGCGGCGTGCAGGAACTTGCAAGAGTTGCCGGCTGTAGTCTTAGCGATGTAAATACGCATGCGATTGGTTTTCAGCTGGGGCCGCGAATTAATGCGGCTGGCAGAATGAAGAGTGCAGATGTTGCCTTGGAGCTAATGTTGACAAATTCACGTTCCGACGCAGTGAGGCTAGCAGATGAATTGAATGAGCTGAATCGAGCACGACGCCAGGCACAGGATGATGCCGTGCGCGAAGTTAATGACGATTTTGATGGGGACTCGGTAATTGTGGCTTGTGGTGATTGGCATGAGGGGGTGGTTGGTATTATTGCTGGGAGACTCTCGGAGATATATCGGCGACCTGCTTTCGCATTGACGCGGCTGGATGATGGCACACTAAAAGGTAGCGGTAGAAGCTTTGGCGAGTTTTCGCTTGCGAATGCGTTACAGGCTTGTCCGGATGGACTATTATTGTCTGGCGGTGGGCATGCCGGAGCTTGCGGCTTGAGCATGGAGGGCGAGCGTCTTGATGACTTCAAGAAACAAATGAACGATTATTATCGTTCATTGGGGTTGCGAAATCAGGAACGTTTTTTACGGCAGGAGAGCGATATTGCGCTAAAAGATTTAAGCGAATTAGATCTGGTATTATTTGATGAGATTCAGCAGCTTGAGCCGTTTGGCGTAGGCAATGAAGAGCCGATTTTCGAGTTTAGCGGCCGCGTCGTATCTACTAGAGTATTAAAAGAGAAGCATCTGTCGCTTATGGTGTCTGACGGTGAAAACGAAATTCGTTTAATTGGTTTTTACGTTCCAGACGAATGGAGAACAGTTGAGAACGGTGATTTTGTAAAAGTGCAATTTACGCTAACGCGGAATGAATGGCGTGGACGAGTTTCGCTCGAGGGGGCGATAATTTCTCTTGAAGAAATAGAACAGATGTGATAAAATACCCCACAGTATGGCAATCAAAGTAACTAGAAAAGACCAGAATGAGGCGAACGAGAATGTTATCCGTCGTTTCAATCGTAAGGTTCTTCAGAGTGGCGTGATGGCTACCGCTAAGAGCAGTCTTCGTTTTTCGAAACCGCTTTCGAAGCGTGAGCGTCGCCAAAAAGCGATTCTTCGCGATAAGCGCAAAGCTGAAAAAGCTGAACGCATGAAGTTAGGCCTTAAATAAAAGAATACCCCTCATCAGTGGGGGTATTTTTAAGCGTAAAAATAAAAAGGAGAAATATGTTTATATTATTCGGACCAGCAGGAAGTGGAAAGAGTCTACAAGGGCAGCGCCTGGCTGATAAATATGGTTGGCGTTGGCTTTCGGTCGGTCAGCTTTTGAGGAATCAAAAGAATCCAGAACTAGACAAGATCATGAAAGAGGGCGGCCTGGTCGATGATCGCTTTGTCGTTAATATGATGCATGATGCAATGATGGAAGCGGAATATGCTCAGAAGGTTGCGATTTTGGACGGATATCCGCGCGATGAATGGCAGGCGAAGTGGCTCGAAGAACATGGTGATTTGGAATACATTGATGGTGCAATTATTTTGAACGTTCCGCAGGAAGAGCTATGGAACCGTCTAAATGCGCGTGGTCGAATTGACGACAAAGAAGATGCGATCGAACGACGTTGGAAAATCTTTGAACAAACTATTTCTTCAATGAGTACTATCTTAAAACGTAACGGCGTTAAGATTGCGGAAGTTGACGGCGTAGGTGAGATTGAACAAGTAACAGAACGTCTAGAAAAAGTGTTGCGTGATTGGCGTATAATATAGTCGGTATGGATGATAAAAAAGTTTCTGCAATGCGCGAAGGGGGCAAAATCATGGCGCAGCTGTTTGCGGAATTGAAAGAATATACGCAGGTCGGAATGACCGGCAGAGAAATCGATAAGTGGGTCGAGAAGCAGATTTTGAGTGCTGGCGCTGGCGTGGCGTATTATGAACCGGAAGTGGATTTTCCGGGTTCGATATGTATTTCGGTCAACAATGAACTGATCCATGGCACGCCAAAAGATATTGCGCTCGAGGAAGGCGATAAGGTTAGCTATGACTTAGTTATCAAGTATCATGGTTATTATGTCGATTCTGCCTTTACGATGATACTTGGCAAGCCGACGGCGGCGCAAAAGCACCTATTGAGCTTTACTGAGTCGTCGCTATATGAGGGGATTGAACAGGTGCGTGATGGCGCGAAGCTTGGTGATATTGGTGCAGCAGTTCAGAAAGTGCTCGAAAAAGGTAAGCTGGGCGTGATTCGAAATTACGTTGGTCATGGTATTGGCGCGAGCATGCATATGCCGCCAGAAGTGCCGAACTATGGCAAGAAGGGCCAAGGGCTAGTTCTGCATACTGGAGATACGATCTGCATAGAGCCGATGTCGAGTTTAGGGAAACCGGATACGGTGGTTGTTGAGGATGATGACGGTTGGACAGTATGCTTGAAGGATGGTTCGATTGGGGCGCATTTCGAGCATACGATTTTGGTAACAGATGATGGTTATGAAATTCTCACGCAAGCGTAAGTAGTATGATACAATAAGCTTATGGAAAATAAAGCGCGTTTTGCGGTGGGCATTGATGTTGGTACGAATTATGTGCGAACAGTTCTTGGTACCGTTAAAGGTGAAGAGATATCTGTAATTGGTTATGGTGAGATTCCTGTAGAAGGGATGCGCCGTGGCGTAGTTAAAGAGTTGGTTCCGCCAGCAAAGGCGATTGATGAGTGTCTTGCAAAAGTTGAGGGAATGAGTGGCGTTAAAGTTGATAGCGCAAATGTTGGCATAAATGGTGCGCATATTGGCAGTACGAAGATTGATGGTATGATTGCGGTCGGGGTCGCCGATCACGAGATTGATGAGAATGATATTGTTCGAATTGCTGACACCGCAATCGCAGGGAAGGTTCCGGCGAACCGTGAGACTTTGGCGCTTGTGCCGTATGAATATATCCTTGATGGCCAAGGCGGGATTCGTGAACCGCTTGGCATGCATGGTGCGCGACTAGAACTACGAGCAAATGTAATATCTGCATTAATGCCGGATTGTGAGAATTTGCGCAAAGTTTGCGAGAGCGCAGCGATTGAGCCGCACGGACCTTTTGAGCCGGCAGTAGTCGCAGCGGCGCGTGCCGTAACGACGAGCCAGCAACGCGAGAATGGTGTTGGCATAGTAGATATGGGCGGCGCTACGACGAGCTTGGCAATATTCGACGAGGGCGAATTGCAATTTGTGGGCGTGATTCCGATTGGTAGCAATGACATCACGAAAGATTTAGCGACAGTGCTTGCGACGATTCCGGATGTAGCAGAAGAAATAAAAGTGCGCTTTGTTTCTGCCCTAGCGAACGAGACGGATCGCGATGTAGTTGTGAAGCGTGGTCGTGAGGAATTTCGCTTTAAGCGCAAGGATGTTGATGAAGTAGTTGAAGCCCGCCTAGAAGAGATTTATGATGGCGTGCGCAAGATGTTAAAGATGGCAGGATATGACCGTCGTTTGCCGGAGGGCTTAGTGCTTTGTGGTGGTGGTGCGAAGCTGCGCAATATTGAACAATTTGTGCGTAAGCATGTTGAGCTAGCAGTGCGCTTGGCGAAGCCAAGTGGAATCGTTGGTGTTAGCGAAGAGATTTTGAAACCGGAATTTGCGGCTGCGATTGGCTTAATGCTTGGCGATAATGAGCGGTCAAGTATCGATGGTCTTGGTAATACTAAGGTGTCGAAGAAGAAAAAAGACAAAAAAAGTGGCAGTCTTTTCTCGAGAATCGCGAAGTTGTTCAAATAATTTATACTAACACTAGTCAAAAAAAAATTTAGGTGTTATTATCTAGATAAGTATTTTGAAAAAAAGTGGAGGAGCAAGATAATGCCCGAAGTAAAACCGAGCGAGGTGGAGAGCACAGCTAGTATAAAAGTTATTGGCGTTGGTGGCGCCGGTGGTTCTGCAGTTAATCGCATGCGCGAAGCGGGCTTGTCTGGTGTTGAGTTTGTCGCAATGAATACCGATGCGCAAGCTCTGCATAATTCGAAGGCGGACCGCAAGGTTCATCTTGGCCATGATACAACAAATGGCTTAGGCGCCGGTGCCGACCCGACGGTTGGTGAGCGTGCCGCCGATGAGAGCCGTGACGAAATTAGAGAGGCCTTGGCTGGTGCCGATATGGCTTTTGTTACTCTAGGTGCTGGCGGCGGTACTGGTTCTGGCGCTGGCTACATTGTGGCTGAGGAGGCGCGCAACCAGGATATTTTGACGGTCGGCGTTGTGACGAAGCCGTTCTCATTTGAGGGACAAAAACGTCGTGCGAATGCCGATTGGGGCATTGAGCGCTTGGCGCGAAATGTTGATGCTTTGATTACGATTCCAAACGATCGCCTTTTGCAGACGATTGATCAACGTACGCCAATCCTGGAGGCGTTCAAGATTGCTGACGATGTACTTCGCCAGGGCGTTCAGGGCATTTCGGAGCTAATTACTGAGCATGGTTTGGTCAATTTGGACTTTGCGGATGTGCGCGCGATTATGAAAGACGCCGGTTCGGCATTGATGGGCATTGGCCGTGCTTCTGGTGAAAACCGTGCAACGATTGCGGCGCAACAGGCAATTGAGTCGCCTTTGATTGAGGTCTCGATTGATGGCGCTCGTGGTGTCCTTCTTTCGGTTATTGGTGGCTATGATTTGTCGATGGCTGAGATTAACGAGGCGGCAGAGCTTGTAACGGCGAGCATTAGTCCAGATGCGAATATTATCTGGGGCGCAGCGATTCGTCCGGAACTCGAAGACGAGGTTATTATTACGGTTGTTGCGACCGGCTTTGACTCGCAATATTATGGCGATGATCCACGTGCGCAGCAGCAAGATTCTTATGTAAGTGATAGCTCGGTATCTACTGAGCCGACGCAAGCTTCAGTTGATCCGGTTCGTTCGATGCCGGAGGAGCCAGTAGAGCAGCATTCTACGACAGCTTCGGTGCCGCCAGAGACGCAGGCTTCCGCGGTATTTACTGGTGATACCAATGTAAATATCTGGGATCAGATTCGCAATGATGGTGATGACGATAGCGATGTGCCAGCAATTTTGAGGCGCCGCAAAAAGAATAAAGACTAGGAGGGCGGGATGAGCCATCTAAGAATTGGCGAGAGTAAAGTAATCGAGAGTCGTGAATCGCAAGATGGCACGATGATTCGGCGTCGTCGAGTGTCGCTGGATGGCAAGCATCGTTTTACCACTTATGAACGTATCGAGCGTCCTGGGATGATGGTAAGGAAGCGTTCTGGTGCGCGCGAAGCTTTTGATAGGGATAAGCTGATGGGGGCGGTGCGCAATTCGGTAGGCAAGTATTTTAATAGTGATTTGGATGTTCAGAACGTCGTAGATCAGGTAGAAGAGAAGATTTACGAGGCGAGTAAGGATGAAGTGTCATCGAGCTTGATTGGGGAGACGATTCTTGGTGTATTGGCTGAGACAAATGAGATGGCTTATGTGCGTTTTGCGAGCGTTTTTAAAGAGTTTAAGTCGCTCGATGACCTTGAGCGAAGTATTGCAGAACAGCGCGAAAGAATGAAAAAGAAAGCAGCAAAAAAGGAGTAAATTTTATGCGGGTGGTAATGATTTGGCGTGACGATACAGATTATGCGCGAACGGTAATTGATTGGCTTAGGGATTTTGAGCATCGGACGGGGCGGCAACCGGAGAGTTTTAGTCCGGATAGTCCAGAAGGAGAAAGCCTCTGTAGGACCTATAGTGTAGTCGAGTATCCGACTATTTTAGCGTTTGACGATAATGGTAAATTGCTTCAAGAATGGCGCGGGGCGAGCATGCCGCGAATTGATGACGTGAATTATTATTTACTAAATCAATAAAATCTTTTAATATTTCGCTCTCGAATATGGCATTTCACTATCCCGTCGTTACGGGTGGCGGTTGCCTAATACTCGGCCGTAGCCTTCGCAATTTATTTTTTGTGAAAAGTTTATGTTTGTTTTGCGCTGAATAAATGTGATATAATTTTTGTATAAAGCGTTTGAGCAGCTATCAACTGCGAGCTAGCGGAAGAAAGACATGTCTTTATAACTGCGAGTAGACAGGTCAAGTAGAACCGTTCGTGAGTCCGCGTGAGAGATGAATTAAGTGCTGAGTTGTTCGGATTCAGAAATTGGATGGTACCGCTCCAAGGAGTTCCAATGAAAATTGGAATTTTTTTGTT
>CAMHRH010000042.1 GCA_946187605.1 uncultured Candidatus Saccharibacteria bacterium | reverse complement strand
GACTCGAGAAATGTATTAATACTTATGCTGGTTTTAAGTTTTCCCTTTCAATTACTGGCACATTCCTAGACCAAGCCGAGAAATGGGCGCCAGATGTCATTGAGACACTGAAACGACTCACTGCTTCTGGTCGCGTTGAGATTGTCGCTGAGACTTATTATCATTCGCTAGCATTCTTCTTTGACCGCGACGAATTCGAGGCGCAAGTCAAGGCGCATCAGGACCGCATCTATAAGTTATTCGGCGTACGTTCGCAAGTTTATCGCAACACAGAGCTATCTTATAACAACGAGCTAGCAAAATGGGCAGAAGGTTTCGGCTTTAAAGGCATCCTGGCCGAAGGTTGGGACAAGATTCTTGAATGGCGTAGCCCAAATTTCGTCTATCGCCCAGAGGGCTGCAAAAATATTAAATTACTCATGAAGAACTATCGCTTGTCCGATGATGTAGCGTTTCGCTTTTCGGATAAACATTGGAAAGAGTGGCCGCTTACGGTCGATAAGTACATCCAGTGGCTCGAGGCGGCGACTTTGCGCGGTCCACTAATTAATCTTTTCATGGACTTCGAGACATTCGGTGAGAATATTTGGGAAGATACAGGCATCTTTGAGTTCTTTGAACATCTAGTTTACCGTTGGGATCGCGATCAGGATAATAACTTCCTGACGGTTTCAGAGGCCTGCGATAGCGCAGAGCCGCAGGCGGAGATTTCAATGCCATGGACGGTAACTTGGGCTGATACGGAGCGCGATTTGAGCGCATGGCTAGGCAATTCAATGCAACATGAAGCAATGAAAGCGATTTATGATATCAAAGACGAAGTGCTAGCATCCGGCGACAAAAAGCTGATTGAGGATTGGCGCCGTCTGCAGACTTCAGATCATCCATACTATATGTGCACAAAGTACTTCAACGATGGCGACGTGCATGCTTATTTCTCGCCTTACGATTCGCCGTATGACGCCTTTCTGTACTATATGAATGCCCTACGCGATATGCGCGGACGGCTTGATAGTAAAGATAAAAGATAACCTCCTCTCCGGGGGGTTATCTTTTATTTAGTGTCTTGAAGAGTTAGATTAGTTTTAGCAGACTTTTTGTCGTCAGAATAATATCCTCGACGGTTGAGCCGCGCGATAAGTCAGACACTGGCTTTGCAAAGCCTAATAGAATTGGACCAGCCACAGTTGCGCCGGCAAATTGTTCAATCGATTTGTATAGAATGTTCCCGGAGTTAATGTCTGGGACAATCAAGACATTGGCATGACCGGCTACTTCCGAACCGCCATGCGCAGCGGCCTTTTTCTCGCCGACACGAGGATTAACGGCGGCATCAAGCTGCATCTCCCCATCAACCAAAATATCTGGGCGGCGTTCGCGAATTAGCGCAATGGCTTCGGCGGTTTTATCCATTGATGGATCCTTGCCGCCACTACCAAAAGTCGAAAAGCTCAGCACGGCAGCACGCGGTTGCTCATCCAGAATCTTCATAGCGGCATCGTAGCTTAGCTCAATAATATCTGCGAGTTGTGCTGCAGTAGGATTTTTGCAGGTAGCACCGTCCGACAAGATTATCTTTCGACCATCAGGAAACTCTGCCACGAACAAGCTCGAAAACGTCTTCCATCCCTCGGCCACACCGATCGCATCGCGGGTTGCAAGAATTACATCGCGCGACGAGTAGTCAATGCCAGCAACCATCGCGTCCGCTTGTCCTCTTGCAACCATCTTCGCAGCCTCTGCGACGTCCATTTTATTTAGTTGCGGCTCGCAAAAGCCAGCTAGCTCTACGGCAGCCTCCTTAACGTATTCATTGTCTGCTTCTGGAAAAATAATCTTATACATAAGAATATTTTAGCATCAATAGTAATAATTATGGATTGCTAGGAGTCGGCACGGCGCCCCAAGCATCAACCTGCTTGTCGCGCTGAATAGTCTGGATATTAATATTCAGATGATAAGTAGAAGAAAGATAGTCGTTCTCAGAGCTACGCCCTTCCTTGCCGGTCTCCGTGTTTGTATATGTTATTTCTTCGTTTACAAAATTCGTTTCACAATTAAACGTCACCGACTCCATGAACGGCACCGTCGTTTCGTTTGGCTGGAGTTCTTTGTAGTAGTAATAATACTCGCTACCGTCATAAAGCCATTTGTCGAGATTGATAAGTTTTGGCGTAGCGAGCGAGAACTCATTGCCATTTTTATCCTCAGCAACAAGCGGAAGGTCGGAGTCGTCCGTTGCTTTCCAACTCTCCGTATATTTAATGCGCGCACCGACAGCGATAGAGCCCTTGTTCGTAACCGTCACGCTTTTTGGCGCAACGTCGCACGGAGACCAGTTGCTAGGACTACTGAAGGTCTCGGTATAGTCCACTTCATAAGCACCAAGTTTAAAAACATTCTCAAACGGCACCGAGGTATTCATAAACGCGAAAGTGCCACCGACTGCAGCAAATCCAATTAGCGCAATTCCGGCGATTAGAACTTTTTTGTTTTGGAGTTTCTTCATCGATGTTTTGATTTTAGCTAAATCTTGAGATAATTATAAGCATTTTCGGAATTATTAGTCAATGACTCAGATTTCTTTCAGGCGAGCGATAATGCTGCTAGGATTATAGCTCTGCGAAATCTCAAGGTCGAATTTTTGCAACTCTTCACGATAGTCTTTTCGATATTTCTCAAGTTTTTCGAGCTTGCTAGCAAAGCTATCTTGCGGGCAGACCGAGACGCAGACGGCAGAATTTTGCGAAAGCGTAATTATCTTCTGTGCATATTTATCAAGCTTATCACGAATATCTTTCAGTTCTTCACTCTCAATCTTTGCTAGCGTTTCGCGTAGCGATTCAAATACGCGTTTAATTTGATAGAAATTCGATGCGTCAAGTTTATCGTTTTGCTGCGATGCTAGCTCTACACTAATACTGCCCAATGAAGCACTTAAGTCTAATAGCTCCGACACGGTCGTAGCGTTACTTAATAGATACTCGTTATAGTCATTCATGTCTTTAAGTAAGTCGTTTTG
Organism: uncultured Candidatus Saccharibacteria bacterium; assembly: GCA_946187605.1. Lineage (GTDB taxonomy): Bacteria > Patescibacteriota > Saccharimonadia > Saccharimonadales > Saccharimonadaceae > UBA2834. The sequence continues at coordinate 4,166 of CAMHRH010000042.1, read as the reverse complement.
ACTAGCACGCATATACTCATTCTCGGAGACGTGCATCAATGAAACGCGAAAACGCGTAACTGAATCTTCATATATCGTACGGTCGCCCGAAATTAGGCTCGAAGATAGGAGATTTAGCTCGGTAATGATGTCTTCGGCGTCTTCATGTGCACGTGAGCGGTTATATTTATCGCGAGCAGTAAGCAGTAGTAGGCTCTCACCGGCAACGAATGTGATAATTAGCACAAATAGCAGCGCTGCAAAAAACCTTCGGCTTTTTTCACTCTTCTTTACGACACTCATTGCTGCATCTCCTTGATTGTATTACTGAGAAGATTCGCATAGGCGGTGCGGCCTTCGGGATTTAAATGAATATGGTCCGCATACATAAGCGACCAATTATCATGCGAGACACTCCACCAATCGGCAACATAAATGCTCTTGTGTTTGTTAGCATAATTAGCAATGACAGCATTCTGCGTCTCGCGTGGCTGGAGTGGACCAGCATAAGCTGTAACAAAGATAAACTTTGTGCCCTTCCCAGCCGTAGCGACAATATCTTGAAGCATCTTTTCTGTAATATCACGATAGTTTGTCGCAAGGCTGACAACAATGATGCCTGGAAGTTTTCCGGTAGCGGCATATCCAGCAATGATACCGGTTGCCGTCTCGATACCGCGATTCTCACGCGCATCAACGAATGATTTCGAAATTGTCGCTTCTATAGCTTCTTTTGCTCCGAGAGTGACCGAATCACCAATCACGAGTACGCGTGCCGAATTAGCATTCTCGGCCGCAAGTGAACCGCTCGGCGCTGGAAGAACTTTTGAATCTTGCGCTAGTTGCAACTGCGCGCTGAGCGCATCTGATACTTCATCGAGTACCTGCGCAGCCGAAATATAACTAATCTCGCCGGCAGTAGCATTTACCTGCTCTTCATTGCGCTCCGCGATTATATTTAGCTGTTCGGCAATACTAGACGTTTCTGGCGCGCGAATAATCGCGACGACTGCAAGCGCAATAATCGCAACTGCTCCAGCGACATATGGAAGCTTGACCGAAGTTCTTAGACGACGGAATTTCTTGTAAAAGTCATTTATCGAGACGATCTTTAACGTCAAGCACGCAAGTAAGATGCTTATCACAATATTTACAACGCCATAAGCCCAGTCGGCCGTATCGGATGGCAATAAATGCGGCAACAGAATATAAAGTGGCCAATGATATAAATAAACACCAAACGAAAGCGTGCCGAGGCTCTCAAAAATCCGGATAATATTGCGCGTTTTGCGGCGCTCGCGAATATTTGGTTGCAGCTTAATAATACAAGCAAGCATTACAATGGCGAGAAAATCTGCAAACGGTAAGGCGAACAAAAATGCAAGTGGGCTATTATACTCGATGCGGAGCGCAAGCACAGTTAGTGTTACGAGGCACAGAATAATCCCAACGGCGGGCACGAATTTTGAAGTGCGCGGCGTACGTGGCACGAAATATTTGAACGTCGCGAAAGCAGCGCCAAAGCAAAATGCCGCCATATGAGAATCGATTGCAAAATATGCACGATCCGCCATACCAAAGAAGCCGCCATAACAAGCCATGAGCGCCGACGATGCAATGCCGAGGCAGAATAGTGAAATGCCGAAGAATTTAATTGCCGCTTTGCGCGTGCGGAAAATTCGAATTTGAAGCTGGAATAGTAGCGGCAATAGTAAATAGAATTGAAACAGCAAAGCTAAAAACCAAGTGTTTTCGAATAGGTTCGGCAAGAAGCTTTCTTCATAGCTACCGCCAGTAATAAGCTCAGAAATATTAGTCGTGAAAGTAAGTGCCGTAAGCGTATTAACGCGCGCTCCGGTCATAACGTCCGAGTCAACAATAACCGCAAGCGCAAGACAGACTACAACGCAAATAAATAGCGTAGGATATAGCCGCCTAAGACGCGACTTAATAAATTGCCAATAGCGCAAATTATATCCAACATCAACATGATTAATCAGTTTGCGCGCGATTAAGAACCCAGAAATACAGAAGAAGATCTCAACAGCAATAAAACCGCCAGGCAGAGCGCTTCGAAATAGATGATAAACCACAATAAAGACAATCGCAAAAAACCGGAGTGTATTTAGGCCTACCAACTTGTGCATACTTTTATTATAAAGGCTCAGCGTACGTATTAAAAACATAAGAATTATAGAAATGCTACAATGTTTGCATGGAGCAATCATTCTTCTTTTATGACCTTGAAACGTCAGGTCTGAGTCCGCGCGTCGACCGCATTATGCAGTTTGCCGGGCAACGCACAAACATGGAGCTCGAGCCAATCGGCGATCCAGTGAACATTCTCGTCAAGCTGCCAAATGATACTCTGCCGAGTCCGGGTGCGATTATGGTAACTGGCATTACGCCACAAAGCACACAGCTTGACGGACTTACCGAAGCGGAATTTTGCAAATACGTTTCTGAAGAGATTTTTACGCCAGGCACAATTGCTTGCGGGTATAACTCGGTGCGTTTCGACGACGAACACATGCGTTATTGCTTTTGGCGGAATTTTTACGATCCGTATGAATGGCAGTGGAAAGACGGCCGTAGCCGTTGGGATATGCTCGACGTCGTACGCATGACGCGTGCATTACGCCCAGAAGGTATCAATTGGCCAGTCACGCCAGAAGGCAAAGCGACGAATCGGCTCGAGCTCATGACAAAGGCGAATGGAATATCACATGAGGCGGCACACGATGCACTTTCTGATGTAAACGCCTTAATTGACGTAACGCGCCTAATCCGCGAAAAGCAAAATTCACTTTATAACTATCTATTCAAAATGCGCGACAAAAGAGCCGTGCAGCAACTTGTAAACCTGCAGAATCCGACACCTTTCGTATATACTTGCGGACAATATTCAAGTGCAAATGCAAAAACAACTGTCGCGTTTCCGATTGCGCCAGCTAGGAATGGCAATGTGCTAGTCTTCGACCTGCGTCAAAATCTCGACGAGCTGCTTGCCGAGGGTGAACCGAAATTTTTCCCAACTGTAAAAGAACTAAAATACAATCACTGTCCAGCGGTTGCGCCGCTTGGCGTGCTTGAACAAGGTGACGGTTGGGTCAAGATAGGACTCGATAAGGCAACAGTTGAAAAAAATCTTAAAGCCCTGCTCGCACATCCGGATTTCATTGAGCGAATGCGCAGTGAGAATGAAGCGCGTACTGAATTTCCACCGGCAGTTGATAGTGAAAGCGCATTATATGATGGTTTTTTGGATGCACAGGATAAAACAAAATGCATGGCTATCTCGCGTGCGACGGTGAACGATTTGGCGGATTTTCATCCAGATTTTCACGATCCGCGTTTGCCAGATTTACTATTGCATTACAAGGCGCGCAATTTTGAAAACTCATTATCTGAAAGCGAGCATGCCGCTTGGGAGAAATATCGCGTTGAGCGAATTAAGGCACACGCAAATCAATACATTAAAGAAATCCAAGAACTCGCTGCGGCCGGAAAAGACAGCTTTTTACTCGAAGAACTGCAACTTTGGCTTGCGCCGGCCCCCATCCCTTTCATAACTCTATATCAAGCCGCTGGAGAACAGCGGACGTTGACATAATAGCCATCACCACAAAGCATCTTCTCTCGAAGCTGCCGGATGTCGACTGTCTTCGTTTTGGTAGTAGTAGCGGCGTGGTGTTTTTCGCGAATCTCGTTCGCATAAAAACCGATCACGAAGAATATGATCTCATTCAGAGCCCATATAGTATGTACTACAACCAGTATGGGCGACAAGCCCAGTCTAACCACCGGCGATTCGCCAGCAGTCTGACACTTTGCAAGCAGTTTTCTTGCTGTATGACGCTCCGCTGAAAGACGGAGCGTAGCTGTCGTGGCGCCAGTAACTATGACTAGCGTCGCTACAGTAAGCACCGACCAGATCTTAGCCGTGCTTAGGGATGCTTCGAAACCACCAAAGAGGTTTCTCCACAGCTGAACAATGCCAGTCCAATGCAGGCTTATCGCCATCTTGCCGACGACAAACATAGACGCAAGCGTCCATACGATGTCGCTAAAAGTAGATGGCAGGCGAATGGCATGCACCATCCGATTCTCCTTGACAGTTGCCGGCTTTCTAGCCGACAGCCAAGCGGCTGCTTTCCAGTAGCAGTCTCTAGTCATCGGCTCAGGGA
>CAMHRH010000041.1 GCA_946187605.1 uncultured Candidatus Saccharibacteria bacterium | reverse complement strand
TTGACGTTGAGACGGTTGATGGCAAAATAACAATGAAGATTCCGGCCGGCACGCAACCGGGCACTAATTTCAAGCTATCCGGTCATGGTGCGCCACGTATCGGTTCCGACCAGCGTGGGCCACACATCGTTACGATTAACGTTGAGATTCCGCGCAACCTCACAAAGAAACAAAAAGAGCTTATCGAAGAATTTGGCAAATCCAAGAAACGCGGCATCTTTCACTAAAAAAGAACTCCTCATGACGAGGAGTTCTTTTTTGCGAAAGGCGGTCAATTATTCCTTTTCGGTTTTCGTCTTTGCTTTTTCGACCTTATCGACAATCTCGGTCTTTACGGTCTTTGCTTCTTTGGCGACATTCTTGCCGACTGCTTCTGCCTCTTTCTTAGTGCGTTTGAGCAGCTTTTTGCCTTCTGCTTTGGCTTTCTTGCTGGCTTTAGCTGCACCATCGGCAATATCCTTGCGAGTTTCTTTGCCTGATTTTGGTGCCGCAAGTACGCCGGCGATTGCTCCGACTACTGTGCCAAGCGCGGCACCGAGCCAGAATTTATTACCACCCTCGGATTTATTTTCCGCCATTAATCCTCCTTTTTGGATTTCTTGCGTTTTTTCTTCTCGGCTTTATCGAGATAGTTCTCGGTAAAGTACTTAACTAAACCACCCACGGTTGTCATATCGCGAACATTATCTGCAATATCATCAGCTTTTTCGGCAATATTTTGCCCCTGCAACATAATCTTCTTAGCTTCCTTCGTCACGCCGATCAACTTAACTAGCAAGATAATACCGACCAGCAAGAACAAGAATAGTGTGATAGCTAGTATAAATACTAATATCCAAGCTGGTGTTTCCATGAATTATTCTCCCATCTTAATAAATTCTTGGTATGCGTTATAGTAGTTTTTCGGATCGCCAGTCGTGAGCCACTTGCCCTTGCTCTTAGTTACGATTACGTCGCCGGACTTTGCGAGCTTCGTAATTGCATCGACAGTCCAAAGCTCATCATCAAGACCAGTATTGCCCGGAACGAGATGCGCGAATACCTCTGGTGTTAATAGGTAGCGACCGTAAGAAGTTAGATTCGAAGGACTATCTTCTGGCTTAGCCGGTTTTTCGACAATGTGACTGAGTGTCATCTTCTTTTCGTCGGCAAGAGCAATCATGCCGTATTTATTCCAGACTTCTTTTGGCATTTCTTGTGCCGTGATGATCGCTTTTGCGTCAGGATTTGCGGCATAAGTGTCGACTAGGGTCTTTACGTCGCCTTCGCCGAAGATTAAATCGTCGCTATAAAGCGCAACGAAAGCTTCGTCGTCGTTCAGATATGGCTTTGCGCTGGCAATTGGACTACCGTTGCCATATGGAAGGCTCGGATCCTGCTCGATTACGGTAATATTTGCAAGCGAAAGAACTTCGCGGACCGATTCGAAACGGTCGAGCTTGCCTTGTGATTCAAGCTGCTTATAAATCTTCTCGACAGGATTCTTGAAGTAATCTTCGTAGATTGGTTTGCCTTCATGTGTTGCAACGATAATAATATCCTTGATACCGCCAGCAACACACTCCTCGACAACGTATTGCATGATTGGCTTAGCACCGAGCGGAATCATTGCTTTTGGTATAGTCTTCGTGATTGGTAAAAAGCGACTTGCGAAACCAGCGTCGGTGATGACGGCTTTAGTAGGTAGTTTGTATGACATTTTAAATGTATCTCCTTTTACTTATGATAACTTATTTTTAATCAATTCGTTCACACTTGCTGGGTTTGCTTTTCCTTTCGATTTTTTCATCACTTGTCCGACGAGGAATCCAATTGCTTTCATCTCGCCATTGCGGACATCATCGGCTGCTTTTGCGCATTCTGGCATCATCAAAACTTCATCAATAATCGCCGAGAGGGCATTCTCATCGTTCTCTTGCAATAAATTCATCTCTTTTGCGAGCTGATGCGGCGTCTTAGAGGTGTTCTTCTTGTCATACATCTCCATCAAAACCTCCTTAGCGGCTGTAGAGGAAAGTTCTTTCTTTTCGACCATATCGGATAACTCAATCAACTCATCGGCAGTCGCGAGCGAGAAGTTCTTGTCTTGATTCTCCTCGGTCAGCAGTGTACTCGAGAACCAGTGTGCAATACGCGGACTGAGCTTAATATTCTTATCGCAGGCTTCAGCTAGGCGTTTTGCAAGAACTGAGTAATTAATTATAGCTTCGCGTTCACTCTCATCGAGATTTAAAATATCAAATTTCGAACGATAATCTGCCGGCATCATTGGCATGCTCGCCGCAATCCTATCAACATAGCTCTGTTCAAGTACGACTGGCGGAATATCCGGCTCCGGCATGTAACGATAATCGGCCGCATTCTCTTTGCTGCGCTGTGTAGTTGTTTTGCCGGTTGCGTCATTCCAGCCGCGCGTCTCCTGGATAACCTTTTCGCCTTTTTTGAGCAGGGCGATTTGGCGTTTAGCTTCATATTCTACAACGCGCTCAACGCTTCGGAACGAGTTTAAGTTTTTAATCTCCGTACGTGTGCCAAGTTTGTCGGTGTTCGATACTGAAATATTAACGTCGAAACGCATATTGCCTTGGTATAAATCGCCATTTGTCGCATTAGCATAAATCATCAAACGATGTAGTTCTTCGCAGTACAAACGTGCCTGTGCAGCCGAACTCATGCCCGGTAAATCTGTCACGATTTCGAGCAATGGTGTGCCGGCACGGTTCAAGTCGACTAGGGAATAGTTATCAAAATGCATCAACTTGCCAGCATCTTCCTCGAGATGTGCGTGGTCGATCTTCACATCTGTGCCATCTGGCAGATGCACTACGCCAGCACCGACAATCGGCTGATAGAATTGCGAAATCTGATAGCCTTTAGGCAAATCTGGGTAGTGATAATGCTTGCGATCAAAACGACTAACGAGATTAATTTTGCAGTTCATCGCAAGTCCAGCACGAATGCATTTTTCGACTGCAGCTTTGTTTAATACTGGCAACATTCCCGGCAGGGCATAGTCAAGCGGACTAACGCAGGAATTTGGTTCTTTGTCGACCGCATCATTATCTACGCCACTAAATAGCTTTGTGTTGGTATTTAGCTGTACGTGGCATTCGATACCGACGGTAATTTTATAGTCATCCATCTAAATTGCTCCTAAATCTTTTAATGCCTGCTTATATGCCTCGAGTGCGTGCAATGCTTGGCGATATTCTGGTTTGAAATCATGCTCATGCGCGATCTGATTGCGCAGTTTGTGTGCATGCCAGACCGAATTGAGCTGGCTGAATCTTGCTTTGCCAATCTTCTTCAGGCGATCACCCATCGTTCGTCCCTGTACGCCCATCTCGAGCATTGCGCGGTCGAGAATCTTATCGCCCTCAATTATCGCCATCGAATAACTTGACTCGTTGCCTTTTTCGAGCGACTGCTCAATTCTCAAGAAATCAATCTGGTAATCTTCTTTATCGAAGCTATGGCTACGTCTCCCGGTCATTGATACGGCTAGGAAAACTAGTACTCCAACAACGACAATCGCTAGCAGAAAAACTAATAGCGAACCATCCATGTCTATCTATTCTCCAATTCTGCCGCGATATTAAGTAGCATCTGGTCGCTTTGACGTGGACCGACGAGTTGAATATTGATCGGCAAACCAGTCTTTGACTTGCCGGCCGGAATTGACATGGCTGGCAGCCCTGCTAGGCTTGGCGGTACCGTCAAAATATCTTCCATATACATCTGAAGTGGGTCATCGGTATTTTCGCCGATCTTAAATGCTGGGCGTGGTGCAACCGGGCAGAGCAGAGCGTCGAATTCTTCAAAAGCTTTGTTATAAGCCTGAATCAATAGCGTACGTGCCTTCTGTGCCTTCAAATAATAGGCATCATAAAAACCAGAGCTCAATACGAAGTTGCCAATCATAATTCGGCGCTTATTTTCTGGCATGAAGCCTTCGTTGCGTGTCTTCTGGTAAATCTCATCCAAATCATTCGCTTCGCTTGAACGGTGTCCATAGCGGATGCCGTCATAACGGTTCAGGTTCGAAGCAACTTCAGCCGGGACAACGATATAATAAATCGCTAAAGCGTATTTGAGAATTGGCATCTCGATCTCTTTTACTTCGTATCCGGATTTCTTTAGTTTATCCGCATAATCTCTTACGACTTTACTAACTTCTGGGTCGATGCCTTTGCCGAGCGTATCTTTAATGAGGCCGATCGTCTTTCGCTTTGGCCTTGCATCTTCTAGGTCTCTGGTCCAATAATCCTTTAAAGTCGTCGAATCTTTGACATCCTGCCCTGCGATGATTGACATTACGAGGTTTGCATCCTCGGCATTTTTTGCAAAACAGCCCATCGTGTCGGTCGACGAAGCCATTGCAACTACGCCATAGCGGCTCACTGCGCCATAAGTTGGCTTTACTCCGACCACACCATTGTAACTAGCTGGCTGGCGAATCGAGCCGCCCGTATCACTACCAAGCGCAAACGGTACAATATCGAGCGCAACTGCCACGGCACTACCGCCACTTGACCCACCCGCAACGCGAGTCTTATCAAAAGCGTTCGAAGTTGGCCCGAAGTAGGAGTTTTCCGTACTGCCGCCATGTGCATAAGCGTCGAGATTAGTGCGACCAATCATAATCGCGCCTTCAGCCTCAAGCTTGGCGACAGCCGTCGCCGTAACTGGTGCTTGGAAGTCTTCAAGCATTTTTGCGGCAGCAGTCGTGTTGCCCTCTGGGCTTAAATAATTGTCTTTCAGTGCGAATGGTACGCCGGCCAACTTGCCGACCTTCTCGCCGCGCTCAATTTTAGCATCAATATTCTTCGCACGCTCCAAGGCGTTAGCTTCATTAAGCGAAATAAAAACATGATAATCGTCACTCGCCTTTGCGCGTTCTAGCGCGCGACGCACGAGATCGACGGCTTTGGTTTCTTTGTCGGCAATTTTCATAATACTTTCGGTACCTTTATCTGATTATCTTTACTCTCGACTGTCAATGCGAGTAAATCTTCGCGATTTGCTTCAAAATCCTGAATGACATCTTCACGCCAAACATTCTGCATATCGAAACACTGATATGTCGGCTCGACGTTTTCGGTATCCAACTCATCGAGCTGTGAAAAATAATTAACAATATTATCAAGATCTTTTTTTAGCGGCTCAATCTGATCTTCGCTAAGCGAGATATCGGAAAGCTCTGCTAAATGTAGAACATCTTCTCTAGATATAGACATATTAATATTTTAACATATTTATCTCTGTTTTGCGGTAGTATGCCGGCGAGCTTAAACAGGGGTAGGGAATTATAGCTCCGAAAGCGATTCGATTTCGGCGCCAAGAGCCACTAAACGGTGTGCAAAATTTTCATAACCACGCGCAATCGAATAAGTGTTCCTGAGAATAGACTGACCAGGCGCAGCGAGCATTGCTAGCATTATGACCACTGCTGGTCGCAATGCTGGTGGCGCCATCATTTCGGCCGGTCGCCAGTTTGTCGGACCGTTTACAAAAATGCGATGCGCATCAAGTAGCTCGACTTTTGCATTTAGATTTGCAAGCTCGGTCGAATAGACGGCACGATTTTCAAACACCCAGTCGTGTATCAGCGTACGTCCTTCTGCGGTTGCCGCAATAACTGAGAAGAACGGCAAGGAGTCGATATTCAGCCCAGGGAATGGCATTGGATGAATTTTATCGACCGGCGCTGTAAGTCGCGACTTTTTTAGTTGGATATCAACTAAGCGTGTACGGCCGTTACTAGCGAAATACTCCTCGCTAACATTCATCTTCTGCCCCATGCTGCGCAGAATCTCAAGCTCAATCTCAAGAAACTCGACTGGAACGCGCTTAATCTCGATCTGCGATTTTGTCGCAATGCCAGCCGCAATGAAACTCATTGCCTCAATCGGGTCTTCGCTCGGTGCATAGCTAATTTCTTTTGCAATCCGCTCTACGCCATGAACCGTTAGAGTCGTCGTACCAATACCGTCGATTTGCACGCCAAGTTTTTCAAGATAAAAACAAACGTCCTGCACCATATAGTTTGGACTTGCGCCGACAATCGTTGTTTTGCCAGGGCAGAGCGCTGCCGCCATTACGGCGTTCTCGGTTACGGTATCACCTCGCTCAATTAAGACAATTTTGCGGTCTTTTTTGCTTATTTTCATTACTTTCGCTTCATAAAAACCAGGATTACTGACCGCATCAACCTCTAGGCCAAAGTTTTTAAGTGCGTGAAGATGCGGCTCGACCGTACGCGACCCTAGCGAACAACCGCCCGCATATGGCAGACGGAACTTTTCAAAACGGTGCAGAAGTGGCCCAAACATCATGATAATCGTGCGCGTCCGACGTGCCGCCTCGATGTCGAGATTTGCAAGCTTTATTTTCTTTGGCGGTACCACCTCAAGATCGCGACCGTTATTAATCCATGTCGTCTTAACCCCAATCGACTCCAGTACCTCGATGATACGATAAACTTCTTCAATATGCGCCAAATGCAGTAGAGTCGTTTTTTCTTCGTTCAATAATGCTGCGCAAAGCAGACCGACTGCAGCGTTCTTCGAGGTATTAATTGTGACGCTACCGTGTAGCTCTTTTCCGCCAGTAATGCGATAGCCTTGCGTCGCGCTTTCATTGATTGAAATAATCTGGTAGTCTAGCTCGCGGCTAATTCGCGAAATCATCTCAAGAGATGCATTTTGCTTGCCATGCTCGATGCGATTAATTGCGGACTGACTTGTGCCGATTCTGCCGGCGAGGTCAGCCTGCGTCATGTCTTTGCGCATCCGCGCTGTTGCGATTATGTTACCAATTTGAACCATGTAGTCTGCTTGCTTGCTCATAATGTGATTATATCATCAAATGAATAATGTAAAATATAATCATGAAGCTCAAAATTAAGAAATTCTACGACGATGCAATCATTCCAGAATATCAGACGAAAGGTGCGGCTGGCTTTGATTTTTGCGCCCATCTTGACGCGCCGCTTACGATTCCGCCGCAGGGCATTGCAGATATCGGCACCGGAGTCGGCGTCGAAATTGCTGAGGGTTATGAGTTACAGGTCCGCAACCGTAGCGGCCTGCCTTTTAAATATCATGTTGGATTGCTAAATGGCATTGGTACGGTAGATAGTGATTTCCGCGGTGAAATGCGTGTTTTGCTCAAGAATTTTAGTGACAAAGACTTCGTAGTCGAGCCAGGCATGCGTATTGCTCAAGGCGTCGTAGCGAAGTATGAACATATTGATTGGGAACTAGTCGAAGAACTATCCGAGACTGAGCGCAACCAGAATGCCTTCGGCAGCACTGGCCTCAAATAAAAAGAAACCCACTTCAAAGAAGTGGGACTATCTTTCTATTATAGCACATTATGCGCTAAGAGTCAATATCTACTCGGCGTTCGTGTGGACTGCTACGACATCATCGAGGTCATCGATTGCGTCAAGAATCTTCTCGACTTTCTCAGATGTCTCGCCCTCAACCGGCACGGTATTATTAGGCACATACTGAAGCT
>CAMHRH010000040.1 GCA_946187605.1 uncultured Candidatus Saccharibacteria bacterium | reverse complement strand
ACTGAAGATGAACTCAAGGCCGCTCTTCGCAAGCGCGTCATCGATGGTCAGTTCTTCCTAGTTACGGGTGGCGATGGCCGCGGTGTTATCGTCGAGAAAGTTCTCGACCTTGTCACTGATTTCTTGCCAGCTCCAACCGATATTCCAGCAATTCTTGGCAAGAATCCTAAAACTGGCGAAGATATCGTTCGCCACAGCGATGAAAAAGAGCCGCTCACGGCGCTCGCATTTAAGATTGCAACCGATCCATTTGTCGGTAAGCTCATCTTTATTCGTGTTTATTCAGGTAAGCTTAGCTCCGGTAGCTATATTCTTAATGCAACAACCGGCAATAAAGAGCGCGTTGGTCGTCTAGTGCGTATGTTTGCCGACAAGCGCGACGACATCGAATCTGTCGGCGCCGGCGATATTGCGGCCGTAGTCGGCTTGAAGGATACGACTACTGGTACGACCCTTTGCGATCCTGCGCATCCAATTCATCTCGAATCTATCGAATTCCCAGATCCACCAGTATCGATTGCAGTTGAGCCAAAGTCGAAAGCCGACCAGGAAAAGATGGGTATCGGTCTCAGCAAGCTAGCCGAAGAAGATCCAACCTTCCGCGTTCGCTCCGATGAAGAAACGGGCCAAACTATTATTTCTGGTATGGGCGAGCTACATCTTGATATTATTATCGACCGCCTAAAGCGCGAATTTAATGTTGAATGTAATACTGGCGAGCCTCAAGTTGCTTATCGCGAGACTATTCGCGGCACCGCAGAGGCACACGGTTCACACAAGAAGCAGTCTGGTGGTCGTGGTCAGTATGGTGATGTTTGGGTTAAGTTTGAGCCGAACGAGCCAGGCAAGGGCTTTGAGTTTGTTGATATGATTAAGGGCGGTGTCGTTCCTCAGGAATTCCGCAAACCAACCATGGAAGGTATCAAAGAAACCCTCGAAGGTGGCGTTATTGCTGGCTATCCAGTTCTCGACGTTAAAGCTACGCTCTATGATGGTAGCTACCACGATGTCGACTCCTCTGAGCTCGCCTTCCATCTAGCTGGCGTCCTCGCAACTCGCGAAGGTATCAAGAATGCAAACCCAGTTCTTCTCGAGCCGGTTATGAAGATTGAAATTACGACTCCGGAGGACTTCATGGGTGATGTTATCGGCGACTTGAACGCCCGCCGTGGCCGCATCGATAGCATGGAAGACCGCGACAATGGTATCAAGATCATCACTGGTTTTGTGCCGCTCGCAAATATGTTTGGATACACCTCGGATCTTCGCGGTATGTCACAAGGTCGTGCCGCTTCGACAATGGAACTTCACGGTTATGAAGAGGTTCCACCGAACATCGCGCAAGAGATTATCGAAAAGCGCAACGCGAAATAAGTTGTTTGCGAAAGCTTGCTATCGCAAACAACGGTGAGAGCAAGCTTAGAGCGAAGCGACAAAACGCAACGCGAAATAAGCTCTTAAAAAAGCGCGAATAAAACTCACACCAGAATCTCCCTGAATTTGAATTTGGGGAGATTTTTGTTGCAAGAAAAAGCCCCGGCTCTATGACCGGGGCATTTTTCTAGTTTCTTAGTTGTTCATGCAGGCAGCATTATGCGATAAATACTGTCTCAGGAAGTTTATGCCTTCCAGCTTGGAGTAGTTTACCGCCAAGACGCCGTTACCATCACTTACGTAGCTGCACGGGAATTCTTCTCTGTTAAACAGAATAATTGCGTGCCCATTATAATGACAGCAGTAGGAGTCTTTCGTAATAAGGATTTCGCTGCATATACCGCAGGGCTGGAAGAGCTCATCAATCTCGAACGTTGCTATCTCGTTGTAGTAAATGCCGAGGATTATTACTTCGTTCTTCGGTTCGCCAGCTGAAATATGCCGAAAGCACATGCAGGTCCAGTTATTCTCGCGGACGATTTCGCGAATCTGGATGGGGAGCAAGTATTCGCCATCCTCTACGATTACGAGACATTCGGAACCGGTCGCGCTTGAGTCGTTGAGTTCAAAGTAGCGCTGCTTGATCTCGTGCAAATCTGAATGCTCGATATAGTATCTATCCGGGTTCGGCTTAGAATTCTCTTCTAAATCCTCAACGGTGATAACCGGGCAGAGTTCATCGATGTGCCTCAGATCCATGTCTTCAATTTCTGCACACTTTTCCTTTTCGTCGGGGCTTGCGAAAAATACGATTTCGCTCAATTTCCTCCTTTTCAAAGATAACACCTCCAATAATGTCTAAAGAGCAAAAACTAGAACTAAATAATAACACATTATTTATTAAATGTCAAAGTTATGCAAGTTGCGTCAAGGACTAGCGCAAGAACCGTACGTTGCGATTATGCTTGACAAAAAACGCAAAGTATGATAGAATAGAAATATAGCTTGTTCGTTAAGAACAGAGAACTTTACAGGGAGGGGTTTCGCAATGAAAGCTAAGAAAATCGTTGCAATACTTGTCGTCTATATTGTGTTCGCCTTTTGCGCCATGAAGGGTATTATGGTCTACCATGACCACAAAGAAGCGCAGTTGGTAGGCGAGTTTTGCCAGACAATCGGCTACGACAAGGACGAGGTTTACGTTAGCTACTACAAAGGATCAATTGCATGGTGTCTCAAAGGTAGCTCGGGAGTAGTTGAGAAAGTCACGGGTGATAACTCTACTCATCGCGATATGCTTGGCAGATTTGAGGCTAATGAAAGAATGCCCAGCATTGCAATTATTATCGTCGTCGCCATTGGCGCAATCTGCATTGGCAGAATAGCGATAAAAGCTAGCGAATAGAGTACCTTAAAACCGGCTCACGAAGCCGGTTTTTTCTCTTTACATCGCTTTAAAAATTGTATAAAATATACCCATATATAGCTTTGGGCTGGTTAATATTAGCGCCCAAAATTATTAAAAAATAAAGGAGAATATAACAACTATGGCAGATTTTGACCGTAGCAAACCGCATATTAATGTCGGTACCATGGGTCACGTTGACCACGGTAAAACTACTTTGACTGCTGCTATTACTGCTGTTCTTGCGAAGAAGCTTCCTTCCGAGATCAACAAGCCAGTCGCCTATGATCAGATTGATAACGCTCCAGAGGAAAAAGCTCGTGGTATTACCATCGCTACTTCTCACCAGGAGTATGAATCTGAGAAGCGTCACTATGCGCACGTCGACATGCCAGGCCACGCCGATTACATCAAGAACATGATTACCGGTGCTGCGCAGGTTGATGGTGCTATTCTTGTCGTTGCAGCTAACGACGGTGCACTTCCACAGACTCGCGAGCACGTTCTCTTGGCTCACCAGGTTAACGTTCCAAAAATCATTGTCTTCTTGAACAAGATGGACCTCGCTGATCCTGACCTCGTCGAACTCGTCGAGGAAGATATCCGCGACCTTCTCGAGAAGAACGGTTTTGATCGCAACTGCCCAATCATCAAGGGTTCTGCAACCAAGGCTCTCGAAGGCGATGCAGCTAACGAAGATGCCGTCATGGAACTCGTCAAGGCTATGGACGAATACTTCGATATTCCAGAGCATGATCTTGACAAGCCATTCTTGATGCCAGTCGAGGATGTCTTCTCGATCAAAGGTCGTGGTACTGTTGCTACTGGCCGTATCGAGCAGGGTACTATCCATATCAACGACGAGGTCGAAATTGTCGGTCTTAAAGACACTCAGAAATCTGTTGTTACCGGTATCGAGGCCTTCCACAAGACTCTTGATCAGGGTCAGGCAGGCGATAACGCAGGTCTTCTCCTCCGCGGTATCGAGCGTGAACAGATTGAGCGTGGTCAGGTTATTGCAAAGCCAGGCACCATCACTCCACATACCGAGTTTGAGGGCCAGGTTTACATCTTGAAGAAGGAAGAAGGCGGTCGCCACACTCCATTCTCCAACGGTTACAAGCCACAGTTCTACTTCCGCACCACCGATGTTACTGGTGAGGTCGAACTTCCAAAGGACAAAGAGATTGTCATGCCTGGTGATACCGTCACCTTCAGCGTCAAGCTCAATGCTCCAATCGCTATGAACGACAATGACCGCTTCGCTATCCGCGAAGGTGGCCGCACTGTCGGTTCTGGTGTCGTTACCAAGATTATCAAATAATCTATCGTAACCGATTTAAATATCCCTCGTTTAGGCGGGGGATATTTTGTTGTCGTAAATGTGCTAACATAAGAAGTATGGGCGATGAGTCATACTTAACGATACCATTTGATATAATTACGGGTGCGTTCTTTATAATGGGTATAGTTTTCCTAGTGAGGACATTAATTAAAGTTTTTCATCGCAAAAACGAATGCACACTCAAGGTCCAGGCGGAATATGTCAGGTTTGTAGAGATTGCGGATAAATACGGCAACGTCAAAGTACCCGTATTAGTAACGGAGATCAATGGCATTAAAAGGGAAATCCAAGCCACGGACTATATCCAATCTAATCTCAGAAAAGGCAGAACCTATACTATATACGTCAATCCATCAGATTATGACGATATCAGTATTCCTAGCAATAACTCGCAAGATAAGCTCGGTATCATGGTAGGATGCATATTTATAGGTATATCTACTCTTATGTGGCTTCTCATACATGTCATGGTTGCAATTTCACCAGAAGCTAGCGCATAAAAATACCCTCCCTTGCATTATAGCCAACATGTGCTATAATAGTAAATGTAGTCGTTAAACCGACATTTTTTGTTGGTCATAACTAAATTATGTTCTTTTACAGGAGGTAGAGTTAAATGGAAATTGTTAAACCTTACGCAGTAGTACTGGCAGGAGGAAGAGGATCAAGACTCCCTATTGCCGGATCAACGCCCAAGCAATTTGCACCTAAGTTCAGTGACAGGACTTTCGTGCAAGATGTTGTAAGAATGATCACGAATGACGCTATTAAACCATCTAGAACGATCGTCGTCGTTACTAATGATGAGCAGGAAAAATACGCAATCGATCAGCTTGCGCCCTATAAAGTGCCTAGCGTGAATATTGTGAAGTTTGATGCTCATCTCGGCTATGTCGCAGTTATGGCGGCAGCGGCGGATTATATTCATAGCCTTGAGCCTGAGGCCGTTGCTTTCTTTTCGCCTTCGGACCAGCATATCGTTGGTCAGGAAGAGTTCTCGGAAGCAATCAGCTTTGCCTGTGAGGAAGCAGCTAATGGCCGTTCAGTCCTAGTAGGCGTTAAGGTAGCTGACGCGAATATTGTCGGCGGATGCGGTAATGCGGTATATGACTTATCAGAAGAAGGACCTTTCTTTGAAATCAAGGATTTCATCGAGAAGCCGTTCAAAAATGGCGGAATGGAAAGAGTAAAGCGTATTCTTCGCGATGACAATACGGTCGTTAATACGGGTTTTTATGCAATCCGCGTAGATAAATTCTGCGAACAGTATCCTATCACGATGATTGAGCAGCTCCTGAATCGTTATTATGAGGAGGGTTCAGAGAAGACCGATCTCGGTCTTGACCCGACTGACATGGTTAAGAAGCTCAATATGAGGCTCTTGATTGGAGGATTTGACTGGAAGGATTGTGGAACGCTTGCGGCGTACTATGACATCCAGAAGAAGACACCAAATCATAAGAATGCTTCAATTGGTCAGGTTACTAGATATAAGTGTCGCAATAGCTTGTTCGTATCATCGACGGAAGGCGTGCACGTCTATGCTAACCACATCGTGGGCGGAATTAGCGTACTAACTTTCATGGCCAAAGATGGCGGAATTGACGTAGCAATTATTAATAATCGCATGAGCCAAGAAGTAGGGTATATTACCGACTTCTTCGAGTCTAGCGAGAGAATGTCCTACTCGCTCAAGAGCAAGAATTGCATTGTCGTTCCGTCGAATCTAGAAGAAAGTGTACGTGTCGCATGCTTAGGGGTGCAGAACATCTATGTCTTCGTTAATCGTCTCGATAATGGAGACATTAATGTAAATGTATCCGCAAGCGGCGATTGCATTTGTAACGAAGAATAATAACTCTGTCTCTGATTGCATAGCCCCTCCCAGTGGAGGGGCTTTCTTCATGTTAAAATAAACGAAATGAATAACATAATGAAACTAGCCTTAATCATCGGTATATCGCTGGGAGCGCTGATTAAAAAGGCAACACGCCTATGAGTCGTTTTAGGACCGCCTGGAAGATTGCCTATAAAAACCACAGGTGGATTAGAGGGCTGCATATTTTCTTGCAGTACGTAATTATATTTGTATCTGGCCCGATTATTATCGCCTTGTTGGAATATTTATGGGCGGAAAGGCCAGGCCTCCTATTTGTTACTATTCCTGGATTAATTATTACGATATCAATTATTCATACCTTCCTTACGGATAAGAAAAATCGCAAATCCATCGAGGAGAAAGGGCGGCCGTCAGAAGAGGCAACGAAGAAGTTCTTTCATGATATCGTCGTCTTATTGATAGTATTTGCGATATATATCGTAATTAAACATACGCTAGCCAATTGACAAAATGCCTCAACTGAGGCATAATAGTTCACATACAATATTAATTGCCGCGACAAACTCGTGGACGCCCCGTCTAGGTGGTATCCGAGGTTACACGGTCGTAAAGAAAGGATATATCCAAATGGCAGACAAAGCCGAAGGTCTCAAGATCCGTATCCGCCTCAAGGCATACGATCATCGCCTTATCGACCAGAGCGCAAAGCAGATCGTTGATACTGCTATCCGCACTGGCGCAAGCGTAAGTGGTCCAGTTCCACTTCCAACCAAGCGTTCAACCTTTACCGTCGTAAAGAGCCCACACGTCTACAAGACCGGTGGTGAAGCTTTCGAAATGAAGGTCCACAAGCGCCTTATCGACGTCATCAATGCTACTCCAAAGACGATTGATGCTCTTCAGAATCTCTCGCTCCCAGCAGGCGTTGATGCCGAAATCAAGATGTAATTTTTTAGAAACATCGTTACGGACCCACGAGGAATCGATGGGCCCGTTTTTTGTTATAATATACGGATGATACAAGCTACCTACCTCGCGGTTTACCTTGGTTTTAATGTATTTTTTGGCATATTTTTCATCATCGGTATTCGCGGAATAGTAAAATTAATTCAATTCAAAAAACGCAAGAAAAACTTTACCATTCCCGCAAAGGTAAAATACATGTACGAGGAGAAAATAAAGGATAGTATAACGGGTTACGTATATAGACGCACCTACAAAATCGATGTCAAAGGAACCATGACGGAGGGGACGCTCAATACTATACCGAACGTAAAAGTTGGCATGAGCTATCCAGCAGATAATAAATGGCATGACGTCATGGTTAATCCGGAAAATCATAGCGAGTTCCGTCTCCCATGTGAAGATAACGCAATCCACTACTACAAATGGCTGGCAATTGTATTTATTATATATGGCACATTTTTCCGCTTACTATTTGAATTCGTAATCTGGGGGTCATTCCTTTCCGAGGGTGGCCTAAGATAGCTCTACTAAGGTGTTTGACATTCTGGAGCGCCTCATGATATAATAACGAGGTATATTATCAAAATAACGTCACTTTGGCGCAAGAGGTAAGGTCCATGACCGCGTTTGCGTGGATACCACTCACAAGCCAAATGATTTTAATGGGAAAGGACGCCCACAGATGAA
>CAMHRH010000039.1 GCA_946187605.1 uncultured Candidatus Saccharibacteria bacterium | reverse complement strand
CAAAAGAATGTTTCAGGTGCGAATCGCTTAAACAATAAACGTGATGCGAGCGAGAAGAGCGCAGAAGCTGAGCTGCGTAGGCAGCGATGGGGTGATTTTCGCGAGAAACTCTATATTATCTTCATTGAAGGTTGGCATAAGTTTGCGACGATTGCCGCGAGTCTGGTTCTGATAGCCGGAGCTGTTTGGCTGGTTATTGCTATAATTCAAAGTAATAATGGATCCAAAAATGAAGACATCCCAGTAGTCGATGCTCAAGATTTTAGAAACGAAATCGGAGACATCCTTAGCGAAGATGGCGATTACGAGAAAGCCTGCGCGCGAGCTGAGGAGTTGATAGCGGAAGCAAGAAAAAATGGCGATTCGCGGCTGATGGATATGCTAGTAAGCTTTGCTGAATTTATTATCGATAATAGGCCGAGCGAAGATTCTGAAAGTATGGAAAAGGCTCATCAGAGTCTGATGAGTGCTAGTTATGAGGTAGAGAGCAATACGCAATGTAAGCGTCTGTATGAAGTATATGTGAAATATGACGAGAAAGTTGGCGATGTCGATAATCTGGAATTTCATAAAACTATCTTACAGGGACTGGAGGATGGCAGTATAAACTACTCGAATGGCGACGATGACGGGTCTGATAGTGATGAGTCGTACAATGAAGATGAAGGGTATTATGGTGACGATGATTCGGATAATGATGCGTCGAGTAACGGGGATGAAGAATATTCCGGTAATGATGAATACGCCGATGACGATGGAGAGACATATACCGAGGATAATCAGGGAATCGATACTACTGAGTAATGTTTTACAAAAATAACCCCCCGATTGGGGGGTTATTTTTTAGTCTTCTTCTTTTGCTGCGATTTTGCTAGGTTAGGGGTATCTTTGGCGGATGGCCTACTGTCGGGGTTGGCAACGAAGTTTGGGAAAAGGGCATGGAGCTGCGAGAGTAGCTTGTGGCGGGCGTGCTTGCTGCCGACTTTATCGAGCCAGCCTGGATTTGGCTTGGCGTTTCTGGCGGTAATGATTTCGACGATATCGCCGCTATGGAGTTTTGTGTTGAGCCCAACCATCTTGCCGTTAACGATGGCGCCAGTGCAGCTAGCGCCGATTTCGCTATGGAGTCGATAGGCGAAATCAAGTGGCATTGATCCTTTTGGCAAATCAATAATATCGCCTTTTGGGGTATAGACAAATATTTTATCAGCAAAGAGAGTGAGGCGAAGTTTTTTCGTGTCGACTTTTTCGCCAGAAGCGAGCTTCGTGGCGGTCTCTTGGAGTTCTTTAATCCAGAGAAGATGACTCGGAAGTTTACTGACGCGTCCTTCGGTGTACGCAGAGGTGAGCTTCTGTTCATTGTAGAAGAAAGTAGCTGCGAGACCGCGCTCGGCATAATCGTGCATTTCTTTGGTGCGAATCTGAAATTCGACGACCTGTTTGTCCTTCGTGATGACAGTAGTGTGGATTGACTGGTAGCCGTTTTGCTTTGGCATGGCAATATAGTCCTTAATGCGTCCGTCCATTGGCACAAAGAGCGAATGGATTAGGCCAAGCACAAGATAACAGGTCGTAACATCGTCAACTATGAAACGAAGTGCGATGAGGTCGTAGATGCGGTCGATATTTTGGTCGTATTTTGCGAGTTTTTTATGTAATGAATAAATAGACTTAACGCGACCGTCGCAGTCATAGTGAATGCATTCTTTTTTGAGAAGTTCTTCGACGGCGTGTTGGGCGTTTTTAAGCTTTTTGTCGGCGCGCTTGAGGCGGTCGGCGGTGAGGCTTTTGAGCTCTTCGTAGCGGCGAGGGTTTAGGTAGCGAAAGCTAGTTTCTTCAATTTCGACACGAACGCGTCCCATCTGGAGGCGGTCGGCGAGCGGCGCAAAAACTTCAAGGGATTCACGGGCGATTTTTTGCTGTTTTGCTGGTGGGAGGGCGCCGAGTGTGCGGAGGTTGTGCAGGCGGTCGGCGAGCTTGATAATGAGGACGCGAATGTCTTGCCCAGTGGCGATAAGGAGTTTTAATAAGTTGTCTGAAGTTTCTGGTAAGTATTCGTCGAGATTTTTCATGTCACTACGAGCTTTGCCAAGTTTTGTTACGCCGTTGACGAGGAATGCGACGTCTTTGCCAAATTCATCTTCGATTTCTTTGAGAGTGAGGTCGGTATCTTCGACAGTATCATGGAGAACGCCGGCAACGATAGAATCTTCGTCCATGTTCCAATCTTTGAGTATCTCCATGACGGCGAGCGGGTGAATGATGTATGGCTCGCCAGTTTTGCGCAACTGGCCCTCGTGCGCCTTAGTGGCGATATCAATGGCTTTCTTGATGCGTTTGTCGTTGCGCGATATTTTATCCATGTTTTTATTATAGCTTTTTATTGAAATTAAAAATAGCCGCTCAATTGATGGGCGGCTACGGTAGGAATGTTTATGATACGATAATACAATTACGACTTTTGAGGTATTTGATATTAGCGTTAATGCTGCGATAACTGTTAAAATCATTGACATCTGAAGTGTCATCGTCGTAATGGCATACATCGTGATAATCGAGCCCGGTAGCGATGCGGTCGTTGAGGTTATCCTGGATACTATAAAGGATTTCATTGATTGCATTCTTGTCGCTTGTCGGGAAACGATATGGCATGTCGGACAGTTTGAATATATAACTGCCATCATCTACGGCGTGAGCGTTGCCGGACATGATTGAGTCGTGGATATATTTGGCCGTTTCGCTCACCATGTCTAAGAATGAAGATTCGTCAGCTATATTGATTGTCGCTTTCTTCATTGATCATTCCTCCTTTCAAAAGGTTCTAAAGACCGCTTAGCATATGACGCTGAGCGGCTTCGTTTGGTAGAATATAACAGAAATATGTTTTAGTCAAGATAGTGTAAAATCATAGTATGAGATTATGTTCTTGGAATGTTAATGGGCTAAGGGCGGTGCTAAAGAAGGGCGCCTTGCAAAGTTTTATAGAGGATTACCAGCCGGATGTGATTTGTTTGCAGGAAACAAAAGCAAAGCAGGGGCAGGCGGAAGTTGACTTTGAGGAATATGAGGAAATATGGAATTCAGCAGAACGAGCAGGGTATTCTGGCACGGCAATTTTTA
Source organism: uncultured Candidatus Saccharibacteria bacterium (assembly GCA_946187605.1). GTDB lineage: Bacteria > Patescibacteriota > Saccharimonadia > Saccharimonadales > Saccharimonadaceae > UBA2834. Next base: position 4,551 of record CAMHRH010000039.1, on the reverse strand, counting down.
CGAAAGTGAAGCCGCTTAGCGTACGCTATGGCTTTTTGGATGAACAAACGGAATTGCCGGGCTGGGAAGATGACTATGGCGATGCGCGGAGAGAAGGGCGAGTATTGACGGCTGAGTTTGACGACTTTTACTTGGTTAATGTTTATGTCCCGAATGAAAAGGATGATTTGGGTCGTTTGAAGTATCGTGAGTTGGTTTGGGATAAGGCCTTGCTGAGCTATATGAAAACACTTGACAACGAAAAACCTGTAATAGTTTGTGGTGATTTTAATGTGGCGCATGAAGAAATAGATCTTGCGCGGCCGAAACAAAATGAAGGGCATGCAGGCTTTACGAAAGAGGGGCGACAGGGGATGAGTAACTATTTGGCGAATGGTTTTTTGGATATATGGCGCGAAAAACATCCTGACGAACAGCGATATACGTGGTGGTCGTATCGCGGCGGCGCGAGGCAGCGAAACGTTGGATGGCGGATAGACTATTATCTAGTTAGCAAACGTCTCTTGAGGCGAGTTGTGAGGGCGGAAATATGCGATGAAGTAATGGGGTCAGATCATTGTCCGATGATGCTGGAGCTTTCTGATGAGCGATAATCTGAGTTATTGGCGAAGGCAAGGTGACGAGTGTCTATTTCCGGAGGTGGATTTGTTTGCGCCGGAGCAAAAACGATTCGCCGGGAAAATATTGATTATTGGCGGTAATAAAGGACTGTTTTTTGCGGTCGCAAATGCCTTGAGCGAGGCGAAACGATTTGGTGCAGGCGAAGTACGTGTATTGCTGCCAGATGTACTTAAAAACAGCGTACCGAGCACGCCGGAGCTATATTTTGCCGAAGCGGAGTTTTCGGGAGCGTTTGGAAAAGCGGCGTTGCCGGAAATGCTTCGGTTGGCGGATTGGGCTGATGCGGTAATTTTAATAGGTGATAGCGGTAAAAATGCGGAGACGTCTTTGGTGTTTATGGATTTTATGAAAGAGTGCAACAAGCCTATTTTTGTGACGCGCGATGCAGTTGATGCGATTTGCCCAGGTGTGATGGACTGGTCAATGCGCGAAACGGAGACGGGTCTTTTTCTGACGATGCTTCAGTTGCAAAAAACGCTGAGGACTCTGTATTATCCGAAAGTAGTTACATTGTCGATGCCGACAAATCAGTTAGTGGAGACTTTGCATAAGTTTACGTTGAGTTATCCGATGAGCATAGCGACATTTCATAACGGCTTGTTGCTTATGGCTCAGAATGGAGAAGTTGTAACGCAATCGATTACGGATACGGAATGGACGCCAATTACGTTGTGGAGCGGCGCGTTATTGGTCAGATCGGTGGTTGCGTGGTGTTGGAATAGCGAGAAGCAATTCGACCGTGTTTTTGCCGCAATTGTCGGACAAAAAAATAGAGCAGCCGTTTAAGTTGGCTGCTCTTAAAAAATGGAGTAGAATATTGTGGCGAAACGGCGGAGGCTCAGTCGCTACCATCCTCGCTTTCACTGATGCGCAATTTGTATTGTCTGCACTCTTTTCCGTAATCAGGGACAACAGCGCCATGACGGCGCAATGATGGCGTTTTCTCATTAAGACCTAAGATATTATCCATGTAAAAAGATTCAATGATGATTGTGATTATTGATGTGGCTGCGCTAATAAATATTACATACAAGATGGGGTTTGTGTCGTAATATGATATCGGTATTCCTTTCCAAGTTGTATATGCCACAGAAAGAATGAAGATGCGGATAGAGAGTATGCGTACGTTGTCTGTAAAAAAGCGCCCAAAACTGTTCCAATCGATGCTTATGGCGCCATTGGAGCGGGCTGCGACTGTGTAGTAGCACTCGCGAGCAATAATAATAATACTTGTTGCTACTAGTATGCCTGCGACATTGGTTGAGTTATTAAAGCTGATATACCAATCATATTTTTGGCACAAGCTGAGAGCCGCGATAGGTGCGCCGAGAATATAGACTGTCTTATCTGCGATGGTTCTTATGAGAATAGAGAATTGACTTGATTCGTCGTCAGTTTTCATTAAGTGCCGCACATGATAGTATGCCATGATAGTATCAATGCTGATTACAATGAGTAATATGGGACTACACGTTTTATTGAGCATTTCGAATGCAGTAATATTCCATACCGAGATGATGGATGCTATTCGGATAAATTGACTGATTTCTTGATTGAACTTTAATTTAGGCCCAAGCATTTTGTTGCCTCTGCGGTAGCAATCGAGATATATGGGGTCAATTTTCTGAAGGGTATGTGCGATAACGCGAAGAACCTCAAGAACCTCAAGGAAGACGATGGCATGATAGGCTATTACCATGTAGGTTTTACTGGTAAACAATGCGATGCTAATTAATAGTAATTTTGCGATTAATAGCGGCCATGTTGTATTCCGATCGTTGCGGGGATTCTTCTTGTGCTTTTGCGCAATATCGTCTGCGTTTCCCCATGGAATAAAGTACCAGTATCCAGCAAGAGCAAACCTTATGCATTCACATGCGGTTATTTCGAAAATTGGTACCCAAATCAGGGGAGAGCTACTTTTGACGCCGCCTAATATGATTACTAGGTTTGCGGTTAGGCATAAGAGAGATTCTGCGCGATTTCTCCTATTCCACGACACTAGAAAATAATCGATTATCTTTTGTAGTTTCAATACAATCACTCCTTTTTAAATGAACTTTGATAACGATTATTCCTTTCGGAATAAAAATTCCAATCCGTGCGATTCTATCATAAAAAGGAGGATTAGTCAAGTGTGAAACTACTTATGGCTATACCATTCGATAGGGGTGCGGCAGGCCTTACAAGTGCCAACGGTGCCGATGATATGATTGGCTTTACCGCAATTTTGGCATTTAACAACATGAGGCGTTTCTTGGTCGGACGGATCGAGGCTTTTGCCGTCTTTTTGCATTGTCGGCGGCGTTTTCTGTCTAGCGTCGTTTGCGGTAGAAGATTTTTTTGGTGTCGCCATAGTTGCTGCGGCAATCATACTGCTAATTTTGCTAATGACGTTTTTGAGGAGCTGACTGACGATGAGTGTAATGATGCTAAAAATAGAAACGAAGCGCCCAAAGTCGGTGATTTTTGGGTAGAGCTGATGTGAGCGAAAATCAATTAGAGGCTGAAAAACTGGTATCGAGTCGCCGATATTAATCTGTAAGAGTTCATAAGCATGTGGAACTAGGCAAGCGGCGCCAATGATTAGTAAAACGGCAGGGACGCGGTAATAGCGATAATTACCATGAATAAAATACCGTGCAATTGTTAAGATGATCCCTAATGGCGGCACGAAGTAAAGTGTGATTAGAAGAATAGGGAGGCTGCAGGCGAGCTTTGGCCAACTGATGCGAAAAGAAAAATCTTGAATACTCATATGTTTATTTTAGCAATAAAAAAGCTCGACGTGAATGCCGTCGAGCTATAGGTGGAGGTTAGTACAAGTGCCATTCTCCTACTGCCGTCTTTGCGATTATGGCGCCATTAGCGTCGCGCATAATGCCGAGGATTGTGCCAAGGCATGCCTCTTCTTGACGCTGCGAGGCGTCGGGATGAAGGTATGCGCGGAGCTGCACGTTATAAGTGCGAAGCTCCTCGAAGATGACAGTGGGGCTACCAAAGTGCTCGTCTCCATTGAGTCTGCTAATGATATTAGTGATTACCGCTATGGCGCCATCGGGTGCGGTCGGCGGCGCAGTGAAGCGATATTCGGTTAGGGGGTAGTACAACATCTTGTCGTCGTAGCTGATCACATCTTCACCGTAGAGGAAATGCGAAAGAGACGATGCTGCGTTGTGCGCCCAAGCGCGAATGCGCGTAGCGAAAATGGATACGGGGGTAGAGTTCTGGCTAATTGCGGACATAGGCATATAAAACGCTCCTTCAATGTGCGAATCTCTCCTGAGGCTTTTTCTCAAGAGGCTATAATTACTATTATAGCATAAGCGTGTCATAAAGTCAATGTTCGAGCAAGAATATTGTTCGGATTTTTGAAGATTCTTATGCGATGAAAATGATTAAAAAAAAGTTTACAAAATGCTTCTGCTTGCCTATAATGATTGAAAATCGTCAAAAACAAAAATAAGATGAAAAATAAAAAAAGTTTTGGTTCTGTAGCAATATTTGTGCTTAGTTTTTTGTTAGCTATCTGTAATATTTTGCCGGTATTTGCGTATGGCGAAGAAGCCGCTAGCGATAACGTTGATGCAGACCAGGTGACTGAAAAAGCGACGCCGACTGACGAAGCTACGGGTGATGAGTTGGATGATGCGGATGACGGTATTGAGGAAGGAGCTAATGAAAATTATCTTCCAGAGCGAGACGGAGATGATACTATCGACGATAGTGGTAGTAGGGATAGTAGTAACGAAAATAGCGATGATGATAGTAATGATGGTGATGTTGCTGTAAAAAATGAGCTGCGCGCGTCAGGCGGAAAAACGTATTGCTACTACGGCGATCAGAAACAGTATGGTTTTCAGGAAGTTGACGGTAAGAATTATTTCTTCAATAAACATAGCGGCGCTATGCACAAAGGACAATTACATG
>CAMHRH010000038.1 GCA_946187605.1 uncultured Candidatus Saccharibacteria bacterium | reverse complement strand
GTAATACTAATATAATGACGGTTGCGCAGAATGTGCCGAGCGAAATCGACTGACAGATCATTCCAGCAATTGCGGAAGCCATATTGCCGACAATTGCGGTGACGATAATAAGAATCGAAGCCGAAGTCAAAATCGCGCCAATCGAACGATTGTAAGTGTTAACCAATGCATCTTTAATGCCGAGCTTGAAATAACTACGGTTTTCGATGTAGTTCGACGTGAATAAAATCGCATAATCAATCGTCGCACCCATTAAGATTGATTGGACGATAATCAGCGCGATAAAGTAGATGCTTGAGCCGGTCAAAGACAGATATGACATAACGATATAGACTGCGCACTGAATAACAAGCACGAGCAGCAGAGAAACGAAGAATGATTTAAACGTAAAGACGACCACGATAAATATCGAAAGCATCGTCAGGACCGTAATGAAGTCCATTTCGCCACTGAATGATTGCGACATCTCGTATGCCATCGCCGAGTCGCCGACTACGAAATAATCGACCTTATTTTTAGGCCCAAGCTCGTCCTTCAAATCACGAATTAATGCGAAAGTCGCGTCGCCTTCAGCCGGCAGATTTGACTCAACTAGCGCGCGATAATGCTTTGGCCCAACCAGCAGTTCTTTTGCGTCGCTAATAGTCTTTTGGCCATCGCTAATTCTCTCGCGTGTTTCGTCGTCAATTCGATTTGCAAAACGTGAATCCGGCAAAACTTTTTCAACCAAGAAGTTCACGAACTGCTCGATTGTCAAAGCCCAGTTCTCGTCATAATCGTAAAGCGAGCCATGATATAAATAGGCTAAGAACAATTGGTTCTTATCGACATTGTCCGCCAGTGGCAGAATCGCACGATAGAGCGCATCGTAGCTATATGGATATCCAGATTCGGCTGCGCGCATCAAAATCGCAATCGTAGAAAGCTTCGTTTGCTCGTTTTCAGAAAGGCGACTCGAATAATCTGGATTTGGCAATATTTCGCTGTCGATAAAATTAATCAGAGTCTTAAGTGAGAGCATTGGGTTCGAGTTGATGTGGCGATATTCATACAATGCATAAACTAAGCGAATTTTCTCCGCGTCAAGGCTAAAACGTGTCGACAATGCGCCAGATGAATACTTTGTCGTTTGGTTATTCATAATGTACTGCGCCAATTTTAGCTGCGAAAGCGTGCTTGGATTTAGCGCGCCTTTCAATTTGTCGTCATCTTTGTGCGTGAGCATAAAATTAACCAATGCGCGTACCGAAATCTTTGTCGAGCTTGCTGTCGTCTCTGCCTGATATAGGCGATAGACTTTTTTGAGCTGCGACAATCTCTCGTTTAGGTTTACGACCTTTCTGATTTCGGCAATCTTGTCGGAAACTTGTTTTGCGGCGTCGAGAATTTGTTTAGTCGTCTCCTCGTCGAGCTTGCTAAAGACACTTTCGTAATTCGTCCCAAGATTGTCTAACCATGAAGTTGTGCTATCTAGCACGGCGTCAATTGTACTGGCCGCATTCACATAATCGGAATAGCTATACTTCTTTGTTGCAACTGCCTCGGCAGCATTAACTCTCCGAGTGAGCTCTTCGCGCAACTCGTCGATTTTGCCGGATATTTCTCCGCGTTGGTCATCGGGCAGTTTTGCTATAGCTGTATTGATTGCATTGTTTAACTCGCTATATTCGCTAGACAGGTTAGTTTTAGCGGTTGAGATTTCGCTCTGCGCAGTCGCAAGTTGGCTCTTGATATTCGCAACTTCCGCATCTGATAAGCCAAGTTCGCTAATAACATTCTCGTCGTTTAGCGAGAAGTTAACGAGCTCGCTAACCGTTGCCGTAGCGGTCGGATTGTCGGTAGTTGTGAAATTATAATAAACGAGCAATTGCTCTAGAGTCGCCCGGTCGATGCCGAGAATCTTTGAAAGCTCCGCAATTGTCTTCGGTGTGTTTGTAATATTACTATTGCTGAAAGTTCTCAATTTTGCGAGATCTGCGCGTTGCGCGTCTGTCACCATCGATGCATAATTTGGATTCGTTAGGACTTCATTTGTTACGAAATTCGCAAACTCATTTAGCGTTAACTTGACGGAAGAATTTTGTTTGGATAAATAGAGTACGTAAACCTCGTCGAGCTTTGATGCATCGACGCCGAGCACATTTGCAATGTCTTCTTTTGTGCGCAAGCGGTTAACTTTTTCTTTGTCAGTAAAGTTCGATAATTGATTAATCTTCGCTACCGTCTCGTCGCTTATTTCATCAGCAAAGTTTTTGTTTGGGAAAACTTCCTTTTGTAGAAAATCCACAAAATCACTCAGCGTAATTTGGTGTGCATCGACGTCTTTGTAGTAATGATAATAAAGTGCCTTTATTAAGTAATCTTCAGTATCGACATCATCGCCGTCGCTCAATTCGTTAACTTTTGGCACCAGTTCATTATATTTTTCTGGTTCGTTGATCGTATTTCCGTAGCAGAGTACTCGTGTCGTATCTTCGCGCGCATCGAACTTATTGCATACTTTCGTGACTTCATCGTCCATACTCTTGTCATAAACGAGCGCCATTTGGTTTGTTTCGTTAAAGATATCCTTGATTTTGTTGTTTTGCTCAGTCGTGAATTTAATCGCCGTGCCGCCTTTTAGAAGAAAACCGCCAACGAAAACTAGTAAGAAAATCGGTAATGCGAAATGGCGCAGGTTGAAGCTAGCCTTGCCGAACAAATCCATCTTAAAGTTGATAGTTTTCTTGGCCGTCTTTTCGATTGCCTTGTCAAAAATTAGCAATAACGCCGGCAGAGAAGTGAAGATCGAGACCAGGCTCAAGACGACGCCCTTGCTCAAGACGAGGCCCATATCGCGACCAATCGTGAAGCTCATGAAGACGAGCACGATTAAGCCGACGACCGTAGTAACTGAACTTGAACAAATTGCGCCAAACGAATAGCGCATTGCGCGGCGCATCGCGGTTTTCTTGTCCGGATGATCTGGCTTTGCCTTTTCTTGACGGTAGCGCGTCGATAGCATAATTGCATAATCCATCGATAGCGCCATTTGTAGAATCGCTGCAATCGAATCAGTAATATGCGATACGCTCGGGAAAATAATATTCGTACCTTTATTCACGACGACCGCTAACAGAATTGCGAACAAGAATAACCATGGCTCAACCCACGACTGACTCATGATTGTCAGGATTACCATCGCAAAACCAACTGCGAGTAGTACGACGCCGATTTTCAAAACTGAGCCGTTATAGTCATAAACCTGTCCAGATTCGGCAATTTCATAAAGCCCAGAATACTTGCTATGAATCTCGTCATAAATCCTGGCCGAATCTTCCGAATCAGCTGGCGCGTCGACATTAATTTTGTAGCGAGTATACTGGTCGCGATTGTATTCGTCGGAGCTATCATAATCGACCGAGCTTACGCCATCAATCGACTCGATATCGTCCTTTATCGCGGTTTTCTCGTTGTCCGGCACGCCAGTTAGCATCATCTCGTAACTGCTTGTCTGGTCGTAATTAAACTCGTCATTCATAATCTCAAGGCCGAGCGAAGTTTCCGAATCGGCCGGCATATAAGAGTAGATATTTCTATTAATATTCACGCGTGTTGCGAGAATTGCGCAAATCCCAGTTAGAACCAAAAAGATGCCAAAAATCACGTAGCAATGGTCGACAATAAAATCTGAAATTTTTCTCATATCCGCCTATTATAATCCGTCCCCCAGAGGTGATAAAGAACAGTATTGTTGTACTATGTCTAAAATTGAACACATCATTGACATTTTGTCTGATGTATGCTATAATAAAGGTATGGTTAAATCTGCTTACGAGAAGGCGACTGCGAGAACTCGCCGCAAAATTCGTGAGGCTTTTGCGGAACTGCTTGCCGAACATGGCGCCGTAAAAGACATTACGGTAACTGATTTAGCGGAACGTGCTGAGATTACGCGCGGTACTTTTTATAACTATTACAATAACATTTACGAAGTAGGTGCCGAGATTCAAAACGAAATCGAAAAACAAATTTTCTCGGACTACTATATGTTCAACACTGTCGATGATGTTGAGCAATATCTCGAAAAAGTTTTTGATTTCCTTGAGCAGCAAGAAGACATTTACCGCGAGCTACTTGTTAGCGATGCCCCGGCCGGCTTTTTGAGTCAGCTCGAAAAAGAAGTCAGCGAGCGTGTCTTGATGCTTATGCACGAAAACGGCGTGCACGACAAGAACGCCGAATTTGAACTTCTTTTCTTGACTAATGGCACTTTTGCAATAGTGCGCAAATATTATCGTGGCGAAGTTGGTATGACATTGCCGGAGATTTGCGACTACCTCAAGACAAAATTGCGCTCGATGTTTGACAAGTATATTAAGTAGTCGTCTCTGCTATAATTGTAGCTAGATGAGTACGACAGAGGTATTACCAGCTTATGGCAAAAATGAATCTCATGAATCCTCTGGCAATTTTGTTGAGAAAATTATCGATAAAATCAAAGGCCTCCGCGCGAAAATCGAACAACGTCTTGGTCTATCGAGCAGCGCCGAGCTGACAAAAATGACCGACGAGGCTCTTGTTTATAATGCAAAAGAGACAATCGCCGCAGCAGACGAAGACGGCGTGCGTACCGATGAAGAGTTGGCCGACATTAAAGATGCTGTTTCTTCAGTTGTCATTGAGGGTGCGATGGAAGAATCTGGCATGATTGATGCTCCAGAAGACGCTAATCCAATCGTCGAGCTCGATCAAGGCAACACCGCGTCAGACTTACTTGACTCGATTCGCGATTTCCATGAGAACAATGCACAACTTCCGAACGGCGATAGTATTGCTGAGCTCGCCGTAGATGCAATCGAGCGTGGTAGAGTTGAGGACGTCGAAGGCGCCGAAGATATCCATGGACATGTTGGCCTTAGCGAAGCGATTCGCGATATTCGTAAGGGCGAATACCTACGCTCGGGCGAAACGCTATATTTCCCGCGTACAGAAATAATATGCGACCGCGACCATGTCGAAGACCAGCGCATTGACGTTATAAATAATCTTGACAAGAAGAAGATTGAGATGAGCCTCAAGTTGCGTTTCTCGCAGAATTTCGAAGATGGCGAGATAACTGATAGCGGCGCCAAGGTAAGCCTCGGTGATTTTACTTATGAAGACGGAAAAAGTGGCAAGTCATTCAAACTTTGCGATGCTTTTGTCTTGGAGCGTGACAAGATTAAGGTGTATGTGGCTAGAGGAGATAAAGCACGCGCGGCCATTGGGCTAATAAGGGCCGAGGCACCGAGTAATATGCGACCGGAAAAAATCGAACGCATCATGGGTGATATCTTAGCGCAGGATTTCAATGTGCCTAATGCATTAAAGGAGGTGGCGCCTGATTCTGAGCAAAAATACAAACAGGCACGTTATGCTTGGGAGCATAATATCTATAACGAATTGTCTGCTGAACAAAAAGAGGCGGCAGAACGCCTGACTCGCAAGGAGGTTTTTCCGGGTTACACTACACTTGTCGAAGAGGGTAAACATAAAGAATACCTCGCTCGGTATGGCGAAGATATTCGTGCCATGCATCAATTAGGCACGGGCAATGTCGAGTCAATTTACCGAATGTTGACGACAGGCGGCATGTGCTCGTCTGAGCGTTTTAAACGTGGCGTTATTAAGAACGGCATGTCGACGAAATCCGACTTTATGAGCGGTGGCGCCGACAGCTTCTTTACACGCATGCACCATAAAGAACATGCTAATACAATGACAATGGTGGGCGCTGTCGTAGTTTTTAAGCCAGAGCTATTCGATCGCACTGACTGGTATGTTTACCGTACCGATACTTTCGGATCTACTGAAGAGACAAAGTTTTCGAGACGAATTACGCCAGACCAAATGATGAATAGCGTCAGGAATGGTCATGAGGACGATACTAACGAGCAAATGTTTCGCACTGGTATTGGTCCAGACTACATCGAATCTATAGTAGTGCCAGATCACAAGAGAGATGAGATAATCAAAGCTCTCAAAGAGAGACAGATGGACACTTTTGACGGCCGTCCAATCGAGGAGGTGATCCTGCCGTCCACGAAGAAAAACGCCGATAAAAAATCATCATAAGAAACGGAGCGAAAATGTCAGAGAAAATCAATATGCATCAAGAGCAACACGAAAGTAGAGAGAAGCTACCTAAACCGGTCTATTATATCGAATCCCCAAACGACGATACGGTATTAATTGGCATCGGCGTCGAAATTGAGCGTCGCGCGGATAATACGACACTTGTGTCATGGCATGACACGACGCATATTCGTAAAATGCGAGCGGAGGACAGCGCGATAAAAGATGATTACTTCGCCTTCCGTCGCGCGAAAGAAGAAGGTGGCGGTGAGTACTATTTTCAGCCAATGAGTATAGAAATCTACAATAAAAAGGTTAAAGAGCAGCTCGTTGATGGTGGCGATTATGATAATGAAGATGAACTAAATCAGGCTTTTCTCGAAACGGTCGAATAACAAGAAATCCCCCGAGAACTCGGGGGATTTTTGGTTGTCGATTTAGTCTAAGTAGCTCGGCGTTATCTGTGTCTCTGCGAACCTTTTGCAGGTTTTTTTCAGATAGGCGGCATTCTGAAGCTTTTTAGCCCAGACCTGCGGTATTCCGTAGCAGATGCCAGCCATAGAACCGGTGATGGCGCCAACCGTGTCGGTGTCTTTGCCAAGGTTTACGGCTTTAAGTACGGCATCTTCGTAGTTATCCGAGGTCATCAGACACCAAAGCGCCGCCTCGAGACTGTTCAGTACGTAGCCGCTCGACGCGATTTCGCTCTCGTCTAAGCTTGCGATATTGCCTTTGAGGATGCGGTGATACTTCGCCATTGCCTCTTCCGAGAACATAGAATAATGCGCCTTCTTAATGTCGGCATATGCCTCATTCTTGCTCCTACCGTTCAGTAGGCTGCATACGAACGTTACGTAAATATAGCATCCCAAGATGCTAATCTCGTGTGCGTGTGTCAGTGCTGAATTATCACGAGTCAAGCGATAGCGGTCAACGTCGCTCAGTTGATTAGCGTAACTAACATAAGCTACCGGTAGAATGCGCATTAGTGAGCCGTTGCCATTACTGCGTTCTCCACTCTCGCCACAACTACGCGGATCTCTGTTACGCGCATAGTTACCGATTGCCGCTGCGCAAGTGCCACCGACATCAAAAGTTCTTCCGGTTGCAGTGTAGTTGTCGTGATATAGCCAGTCGCAGAACCTCTGCATGATGTCGTCGTAATCGAAACAGTGTTTTTCGATTAACGACCACGCGAGTGCCAGGGTCATTGACGTATCGTCTGACCACGTGCCGGCAGGAACCTGATGCGTGCCGAATGCCTGAAAGTCCCTAACGGGATTCTTCTTGAGCCAATTCCGGCCAAGAAATTCGACCGGGACGCCGAGTGCGTCGCCGATAGCGAGACCAAAAAATCCTCTATAAACTAAATCATTATTGTAATGTGCCATAGACAAACCCCCTTGTTGTTATTTGATGATAATACTTGCCTTATCATATATTATAACAAATAAATGAGAAATTGTCAAGCATAAACCTAGTTTTCGTCGTCCTCGGCTCGGAGTGGTTCGACATCGCCGTAGCTGAAAGCGTGCGCCCAAGCTTGGCGCTCGCTATCCCATTGAAAATGGAGGCGCCCGTCTTGAGTGGTTGGATTCCCTGGATCAGCCAAATCAATTAGCGCAAAATCTAGATAGACCTCGTTGTCTTTGGAAA
>CAMHRH010000037.1 GCA_946187605.1 uncultured Candidatus Saccharibacteria bacterium | reverse complement strand
CGGCCTCGAACTCGACGCTGTCGCGTCCGGGCGGCAGTTCGATCGCGTCGCCGTTGTTTGCAGCTGCGACAGCCTCGTCTAAGCGTGGATATTTTGTTTCGCCAATTTTTGCGACGTCGTGTTCGGAGACAAGATATCTAACGTCATATTCTTCCTCATTGATTGTTTCTGTGGTGATATAGACGGATGCGTCGTCGGCGATTTTCTTAATATTACGGTCGTAATAGGCAGCGTTTTGGCCTTTGAGCCTTCCGTCATAAAAATTAACTTGCCCGCCATAAACGCCATATGTGCCGCCAACGATTATCGGTGTCGTAGTGCTGATTTCGCCGTCATTTGCGCCAATGTTTAAGGTACGTCCTGTATAGAATCCAAAATGGCTTCCATAGATTTCTCCACCAGAGACGCTGTCTGGTCCGTAGCGGTCGCTCGAGTATACTCCATAGCCTGTGCCGCTAGTAGAGTTGCTAGCAATCGTGCCGCCTGTCATCGTTAAGGCATTATCGTTGAGGGTGACTCCGTATGAGTTATAGCTGCCGGTGCTGGTAGCGATGATGCCGCCTCCACTGATAGTGACTGTGGCATAGTCCACGCCCCGTGCAGTGTTATTGCTAGTAGCAGTTATGCTGCCGCCGGACATATTAAGTGTGCCGTAACTGACGCCAGTAGCGTTGCCATTTTCAGTTGTTGCCGTAACAGAACCGCTTTTCATAGTAATGGCGCCATGTACGCCATATGCACCGCGATTATTCACGGACCTTGAGATAATAGTCGCGCCATCGATAATGTAGTTACCGTAATCAATAGCAAATGGAGACATGCTAGATGCCGCTGAATCGTCAATACTTTGTATAGTGCCGCCATATAGATATGATGTTGTGGTTGCACTATTGCCGAAAAGGGCGCGGTACTTGGAATCGATCAGGCCATCATTCATGGTTAGTGCTGCTTTTGACTTGAGAGAGATGGCGCATCCGATGCCTTTTATCGTACCGCCATTTAGTGTGATTGTGCTATCGGAATCAGAGAGAATAGCGGTTGATCGCTCGGCGATGCCGCTCGTGTTAGTGTACGGAAAAGTATTTGCAATTGTGCCGGAGCTTATAGTGAGGTTCCCGGAGTTGTGAATTGTGACATCGCTACTATTAGTAAACATTCCTGTCTTTGCGGTACTGCTGTCTTGAATTGTAAGCGAACCATTATTAGTAAGTGTTTGCGTATAGCCAATAGAGAATCCATTAAGATCAAGAATAATACTTTTTCCAGCTGGATTAGTTGGCATTTTTGCCTCAGTAGTAATGCTTGCTATTACTTCTACAGTATCGCCATCATTAGCCGCAGCGAATGCTTTTGAAAGGGAATTATATTCAACATTATTCACACGAAGATAATTGTTTTCTCGCATAAGCCAGCAGTTCTCGACTCCATCGATGGTTTCGATATGATAGGTAGCGCCGTCTGGAATGGCGACGATTACGCCGTCTTGATATGCGTTCGTACTGCCTCTAAGGCGGCCGTCGTAGAAGTATACTCTTCCGTTGCCATATATTCCATGCGTGCCGCCGGATATTACTGGCGCATCAATGTTTATTTCGCCGTCATCATTGCCAAGTACTAGGCTTCTATTTGTAGATATACCGTACGTATTGCCGTTTATCGTGCCGCCTGTGATATAGTCAGTGCCAGAGCCGTAGCTGGAGTTTTGGCGGATGCCATAGGATGCTCCTCCGCCCGTCGATGATGCGGTTATAATGCCGTCAGAAATATTAATATTTACGTCATAATTACTAATGCCATAAGCTTCTCGGTTTCCTGTGCTAGTAGCCGTAATGGCTCCGCCGGACATAGTTATATTAGTACTTGAAGCTCCATAGGCATATGAGCCCGAAGTAACTGAAACGCTACCGCCCTCCAGAGTGAGAGTTCCATAGTTAAAGCCGTAGGCCGAGTTGCTATTGCTCGATACGGCAAGTGACCCGTTTTTGAATGTGATTGTAGCGGAAGATGCGCCGTATGCGGAACGACCGTTAAGAGCTTCGACGATAATTTCGGCGCCATCGATAATGTATTTGCCGCCGCTTAGAGCTGTAGGGGCGTTTGAGCTAGTAGCGGAATCGCCGATGCTTTGTATAGTGCCGCCGTATAGGTATGATGTGTTGCTTGAGCCGCTGCCGCTGATTGCTCGGTAAGTTGATTCGATGATACCATCATTTAGAGTAAGAGAGCCTGTACTATTAAGCGTAACGCTACTGCCGATGCTTGAGATTTTGCCGCCATTCATAACGAACGAGCCACTTCCGTCAACGAGAATCGCATTCGAGCGTTCGGCAATTCCGCTAGTGTTTACATATGCGAATGTATTGTCGATGCGTCCAGAGTTGAGTGTCAAAGTTCCAGTGTTCTTTATCGTAATATTATTGTTATTCGTAAACATTCCTGTCTTTGCGGTACTGCTGTCTTGAATTGTAAGCGAACCATTATTAGTAAGTGTTTGCGTATAGCCAATAGAGAATCCATTAAGATCAAGAATAATACTTTTTCCAGCTGGATTAGTTGGCATTTTTGCCTCAGTAGTAATGCTTGCTATTACTTCTACAGTATCGCCATCATTAGCCGCAGCGAATGCTTTTGAAAGGGAATTATATTCAACATTATTCACACGAAGATAATTGTTTTCTCGCATAAGCCAGCAGTTCTCGACTCCATCGATGGTTTCGATATGATAGGTAGCGCCGTCTGGAATTTCTTTTATGATATTTTCCTGATACGAATTGATGCCACCTTTAAGAATGCCGTCATAGTACCTTGCGTAGCCGCCATAAATACCATAAGATTTGCCAGCAATATCTGGCGATGAAGTACTGATATTCTCATCGTCGGTGCCGATTGTTATCCAGTTACTTGAGTAGCCATTGATGCCATAAGTGCTACCGTATAGTTTACCGCCGGTTATAATGATGCTAGTGTAGTAATTTGCATCAAGCGCGTAACCATAGTTATTTGTTGATGTGGCCGTGATAGTGCCACCCTTAATGTCGATCGTTCCGCCATTAATACCTACCGCTGAATTAGAAATTGCTTCGGCGGAGATAACGCCATCATAAACGGTTACTTTATTTGTTGACGACGTATCAATTCCTCTCGCGTTCCATGTTCCGGTATTTTTAGCCGTGATAGTGCCGCCATATATCGTAAAAGATCCATGAGCGTCGATGCCGGTTGCGCTTTGATTGCCGGACGATATTGCCGTGACGGTTCCGCCGTAGATGGTGCCAGTACCATAGATGGCAGCAACATGTCTGTTGCTACTTGCAGAGATAGTGCCGCCATTAATCGTGACATTTATGTTATATATAGCGTAGCTGTCTTTATTATTGGTGTTTGCGGAGCTTATATCTCCGTTGTTTACGATGAGCTTGGAGCTTGTTATGTTTCCTCCGCTAATGGCATAGTGCGATTCATTGCTTATGTTTCCGCCGTTAATAGTGAGCGTTGAATCGGTTGCGATACAAACACTGGTTCCGTTAGTGCTGGTGAAGTTGCCGCTATTAATGATAAGGTCATTCCCGGAGTAATTTAAGGCACAATGCTTGTCAGATGCGGATGTTGAGGAAACGAATGAGGTGCTGTCGATATCTAGCGTGGTTCCTGTGGCATTTATTTGTATAACATTGGCTGTAGCGGAAGATATTTCTGAGCTGTTTTTTAGCGAGAGATGTTTATTATTCACTAGTAATGTATTTGCCGTAATCGCCTCGAACTTAGCGTTAGTGAGATTGAGGTTGCCGTTGTTTGTTATGGTCTGAGAGAAATCAATAATGCCTTGTTCGTCGCCGGTTTTACTGTCAGTAACATTGAAAGTGCCATTAATGGTCCAGTTGTCGCCAGCGCCAATAGTATAGCCGGAAATGTCGAAGTCTATCTCAGTATCTTCAGCTACCGTAATCGGGTAGCTAGCGTCAAAGTTGCGGACGGCATAAATTTTGTATCCAGTACGAGCAGAAGTATTGATGTTGTCCTGCATATTGTAGTAGTAGATATCGCCATGGACGGAGGTTTTAGTGACGGCGCGGTCAGCATTTTTGAGTTCGACATGCTGGTAGCTGCGTGCGCCAGATTCAATATGATCAACGAACGGGAAGAAGTAAATCATAAGGTCATCAAAAGTACGACGGTAGAATGGAGCGCCATCATAGCCACCTTCAAGACCGACGTCGCCCTCGAGATAGCCGTCATAGAAATAGAACTGGTAAGTGTCGTTGGTTTGCTTAAGGCCAGTAGTGGTGCCGACGAGGCGGATATTGTCGCTAATAATATTCGCTACGCCATCTTCGTCGTAGTCATCGATGCCCATGGTGAGAATGCCGTCATTAATAACGGCGGCGCCATTCGGGTTATTAATCTCGCCATTAATGAGGATAATGTTGCCGGCAGTAGTATTAGTAAGTGAGCCGGTAACGGTATGGTTGTTTAGGTCGAGCGTTACTTTCTTTTCGTTTGTGACAGTTTCTTCGGTATCTACAAGAAGAGTAATAGTATCGTCGGTAATAGCTTCGGCTTCGGCGCTCATGATGGAGTTGTATAACTTCTGAGTACGCTCAATACGTGCTATGGCCCTATCCCAGTGTGCCTGAATAGTAATATTGTCAGTGACGGAGAAGCTATCTGAAGTGAGCTTGTTGTCTATGGCACTCTCAACGTTGCCGCTAGTGACGAGCCAATAATCTATGAAGTAGCCTTCACGCGTAGCGGCTTCGATGGTAAATAAATCATCCTTGCGAATAGAGTAGCTGCTTGGCTCGGTGGAGTTGGCATAGCTGCCGCCATTGGGGTCAACCGTGACGTTATACATAATTGTACTCAGCCAGTTGGCGGTGAGGGTAGTATCTTGTTCGAGAGTTATGCTGGAGGTGTTCGCTGGGAGAATAGAATCTTCTGGCTCATTGTTGTCGTCTAGGACGGTCTTAGTCCAGTCGCGCAGTTCATGGTCGGCGTAGGAAATGACACCGAGCTCTATAGGCTGCCCGCAGCGGACGTCTTCAGTATAAATGTCGGTGCTATCGTTGTATATGCCGCCATTTGGATTGATGGTTAGTTTGCAAATTTTATCTTCTGGGAAGCCACCATCTTCGTCGGTGGTTTGGACGGTAATCTTGAGATGGTATTTGGCATTCTCGTATTCGTCTTGAGGCTTGTCGCAGACGACGCCGGTTGCGGTTTCGGTACAGACGTTGTCCCCGCCAAAGCTAGCAGAGCAATCGAGCTTAACGGACTTGAAGAGAGAAGTGGTAGTCTCGCCAGGTTTCAGAGCTTGTTTGAAATAGTACCAACCATCGCTTTTTAGCTCCCAGTCGTCTTCATTCTGGAAGTTAATAATAGCGAGACGGACGCCGTCTTTGATGAGAGGGAGATTAGTTTCGTCAGTACGGCTGCGCCAATATTCTTCATAAGACAAGCGAACATAGATGTCGTGATTGGAATCGTTGCGCGTAATGAGGGTCTTGGGTACTTCTTCGCAAATATGCCAATCGTCCGGCGGCTCAAACTCCTCAATAGAGGTGGCGACATGAGAGCTAAGGTTGAATACATTGTCTAGAACGGAGTAGTCGCTATGAATGGCGATAGTGGCGCCAATAAACAAAAAGACACCCATCAGAAGAATGGGGATAAATAACTTCTTTTTAGAAGCTCTATTTGTTTTTATACGCACCTTCACCTCTCAACGCTTATTTGTGCTTATGGTTATTATACCATTGCTTATGGTGGCTAGGTAGCTATTTGATTGATTTAATGAGGATTCTTTCTTGGTTGATTTTGTAAGTGATAACGGTCTCTTTCTCGAGTTCGGCAAATTCAGAAATATTGTCAGTTGAGATATGTGATTTAAATTCTGAGATTTTGCCTTTCCCATTGAGATAGTCGTTAACATTAAACGATTCGTCAGTCTCGATATGACTTAGGGCGTCATATGGGCTTTTGATGACATATTTATCGAAGGAGACGGTGTAGGTATTATCCTCGTTGCTAGTGTCGACTGATTTTAGAATGTATTTTGCGATCGGAATATTTGCAATGTCGCGCTTCGAGTATTGAGCATCCTCGATATAGTAGCTATTGTCCTCATGGCTAAAAGAGATGTTCTTATCTAATAGTAGTGGCGAGATGCCGATTTTATCGATTGCTGATTCGTCGAGATTAACATCGAATAGTGATTCGGCGATGGTTTTAATGTTGTTGGCGCTGAGTGTTTTTTGTGAATTTTCGTTTTTGGAATAATCTAATACGAAAGCAATGTAACGGTCGAGCGGTATGCCGTTGATTGTTGGATTATTTGGGTCATCAGTGGGAGTTTCCGAGGAGATAAAATCGATATCATCGATATATTTGGTGATTTTTTCGCTGTATTCTTTGAGCGTAATGCGTTCTAGGCCCGTAACTTGACGCTGCTTTGGCATAAGTAAAATAAAAGCAACGGCCGCTATTGCTATCGCGATAACAACTATTAGAATACGGCGAAAAGTTACTAGGCGATCTCCCTGTTTCATAAATCTATAATAGCATATGTATTTTTTAAGCTTCGCTTTAAGTTAAGGATATAAATTGATAGTATATAAGCAAGGAGACATTCCAAAATGAGAATCTTATACGTTGAGGATGAAAAATTTCTAGCCGATGCGGTGAAGCATAATCTAGAGAAAAACGACTTTGTGGTTGATCATGCGGCAGACGGCGAGGAAGGTTTGAATATGGCAATTTCCGGTATATATGACTGCATTGTTCTTGATATTATGTTGCCAAAATTGAGTGGTATTGAGATTTTGGAGCGTGTTCGCGAGCGCAAGATTGAGACGCCGGTAATCATGCTATCGGCATTATCGGAAGTGGAAGATAAAGTGCGTGGTCTGAATTGTGGGGCAGACGATTATCTCGCAAAACCGTTTAAGACAGTAGAGTTGATTGCGCGCATTAATGCATTAATGCGTCGCCCGGCAGCCGTAAAAGATGAGAAATATCAATATAGCGATTTGACTTTCGACGCTAAAGAAAAAACGCTGAACGGTGAGGCGCTGACTGCAAAGGAGGCGGGTATTATCGGTGAGCTAATTAAGACGCCGGGCAAGTTGGTCCAAAAAGAGTTTTTGCTTAGCAAGGTTTGGGGCGGAGAGGCGTATGGCGAAGATAATTACATTGAGGTTTACATGTCGCGTCTTCGTAAAACTATGCGTAAAATTGGTACAAAAGTTCAAATCAAAACTTCGCGTGGGTTGGGCTATAAGTTGATTGAGGCTTGAGATGTTTAAGCGGCTTCGAAATCGTTTTATATTGACAAATGTACTGATGACGACGGCGATTCTCGTAGTGGCATTTGGCTCGATTTTTGCCTTTAATGCCATGGGGGTGCGCCGCGATAAGCCACATGCGCCACGTGAATTCTCTGAGTCAGCCACATACATGGAAGTATTCGAGAAAGAAATCGAGCATGAGCGCTCAAATCATTTAGTGCGACTTGCGATAACTTTGGTTTGTGTGGGACTGGCAGTCGAGATAATGGTGTTTATTGCGAGTTATTACTTGGCGGAAAAGTCGATTCAGCCAGTAAAGCAGGCCTATAATAAACAGCGTGAATTTATTGCTAACGCTTCGCATGAATTGAAGACTCCGATTGCGGCAGTGCAGGCAAATTTTGAGGCGCTTGGTGCGACTGAACAACCGTGGGCTGACAATATCGAGAATGAGCTAAGCAGAGCAAGCAATTTAGTGAATGATTTGTTGGCTTTAGCGCGAACGGATGGGCGTACGGTAATACCGAAGAAAAAAGATGTTAACATTGCAAAAATAATTCGAGCGCGTACGCAGCTAATTGAGGCGCGTCTGGGCGACAAAAAACTTGAAATAACTATTCCGGAAAAGCAAAGTGCGATTATTAATGAAGCGGATTTTACGCAAATATTGGATATCTTTTTGGATAACGCAGTGAAATACTCGGCAAAGCGAGTGGCCGTAAAGTTAGAAAAGAGTTGTGTAATTGTCGAGAATGACGGAAAGACGATACCGAAAGATAAGCTTAGTCGAGTTTTTGATCGATTCTATCAGACAGATAAAACGGCCGAAGGTTCTGGTCTTGGTCTTGCGATTGCGAAGGCGGTAGCGGAGCAGAATGGCTGGAAGATTTGGGCGGAGTCTGAAAATAAAACAACGCGTTTTTCAGTTTCATTTTAAGATTTGACGAGAAAATAAAGATAAGTAATTTATAGAAAGGAATAGGAT
>CAMHRH010000036.1 GCA_946187605.1 uncultured Candidatus Saccharibacteria bacterium | reverse complement strand
CTTTGCATTATCGAATGCGCCGCCAGAATTGCCCATGAATACTGCGCGCGGTATTGCTACGATAGTTGCTCCGACTAAGATGCCGCCTACGAATTCGGCGCCAAATAGAATGCCGCCGATCGCGGGAATGAATAGTGCGAGAAGTGACGGTAAAAGCATCTTTTTGAGCGCTTGCTGGGCGGCCATGTTGATGCACTTGTCGTAGTCTGGCTTAACGGCGCCTTCGAGAACGCCTGGGATAGACAACTGGCGGTCGCCTTCCTCTGCCATTAAATAAGCTGATTCGATCGTGTGGTCGGTAAGTAATGCGCTGAAATATTCGATGAGTGCGCCACCGAGGATAGCGCCAGCGATTACTGTATAGCCTGCAATATTGAGTGCCGGGGTGCCGGCCGTATAGCTGCCAACATAAGCGAAGATTAGGCTGACGGTCGCGAAAGCTGCGGAACCGATTGCGAAGCCTTTTCCGATAGCGGCAGTTGTGTTGCCGACGGCGTCGAGTTTGTCGGTGATTGTGCGGATTTCTTCGGGAAGATGACAACTCTCAGCGATGCCGCCAGCGTTGTCGGCAATAGGTCCAAATGCGTCAATACTTACGGTTGTGCCGACAAAGCTAAGCATGCCAAGTGCGGCAATTGCGATACCATAGATGCCACAGATTGCGCCCGAAATTACGAGTGCGAGGCAAATAGCTCCTATGGGCAAAAGACATGAACGTGAGCCAATTGCGTCGCCTTTTGTAACTACGAAAGCTTCACCTTCGATTGCCATTTTGGCGAGATCTTTGACTGGCTTATGTTCGGTTGATGTGTAGTATTCGGTAATTTTGCCGATTGCGACGCCGCTAATGATTCCGAGTACGCTAGCAATCCATGGCGAGAACCAATCGGCTTTGAAGCTGTCGTAGTCGCCAGCGTTACTGAACAGATACTTTGTAGCAACGAAGCTGCCAATAATTACGATACCGGCGGAAATATAGGTAGCAACGTCGAGTTCGCGGGATGGGTTGCTGCTGGCCCTGTGTGCGAGCGCGAATATGATGCCGACCAGGCTAGCAAATAAGCCAATCCCGGCTAGCACTATCGGGAAGTTGCCTGCGGCTGCTACGAGCGTTTTGCTTGCGCCAGATGAGCCGATGAAGTTGGAAATGAGAATGCCGGCGACTACGGTAGCGACAAAGCTCTCCAGTAGATCACTGCAGTTTCCTGCAATATCGTTTACGTTGTCGCCAATAAAATCGGCGACAGTATTTGGCATGCGCGAGTCGTCTTCGGGGAGATCGTTTCTAACTTTAGCAACGATGTCGGCCGAGATGTCGGCCGCTTTCGTGTAGTTGCCGCCTGCGATACGATTGAACATTGCGACGAGCGAGCAGCCTAGTGAGTAAGTGGTTAACTGCATGGTAGTGGGATTACAAGTAAAGTCAAGCAATAGCCCACTACTAGTTGCTTCTGGCTTTATGCCGCCCGTGATAAGAAAGATTATCATCAGGCCGAAGATACCAAATGCCGGTACGGCGAGGCCGCTGATACTGCCGCCACGGAGTGCGGTTTGAGTGGTGGCACCAACGTCCTTTGTCTTTAGCGCGGTATTGGTCGTGCGAACATTGGCGTAGGTGGCGCTACGCATGCCGATAATGCATGCACAGCTACTCATAGTGGCGCCCAGGATAAAGGTGAGTCCGCTGGTCTTTTCGATAAAACACGAGAAAATCAGCGCTACGATGACGATAACGGGAACAATGATGCGGTATTCGGCGCGCATGAAAGTGCGAGCGCCGCGACGGATGATGCCTGCAAGTTCAGCCATGTCATCTGTGCCCTCTTCCATCTTAACCAGACGGGAGTAATTGTAGGCAATGTAGGCAAAGGCGAGTGCTGATACTGCAATTACTGCAAGATACAACATAGTTTGTAACCTCCTTGTTGTAAAAGATCAAAAAAGGGACTTCAAAAAACATACCGCCCTTCTAGTATGTGATTAGGATTATAACAGGTTTTATAGATAGCGCAAGGCATGCTACCTTGACTTTTTATGCCCAATGTGCTATACTATAAGTGTAGTTTGGCCCATGAGGGTTATTTTTTTATTTCCCCTTGAAAATCTTAAAAATATTGCGACCAATGCTTCCGGCGGCATTAACGGCGAAACGCTCGCCGGCTTTTTCGGCGGTGGATTTTGTCTTTCGAGTAGTAGGCTTTGCATTCTGTTTCGCTGCGGTGCTTGGAGTCTTACCGAGTGGGCCGCTACCGTACTGGCTCGAATACTTTGCAAGGTTTTCGGCTTGGGCTTGTTCTGGGTCAAAAGATTTTGGTGTACTGGTTTTATTTAGGGTATGCGGTGAGGCGACGGCATCGTACTTCGTGACGAATGGGCTGGCAGCAACGATATGTGCGCGCTCCTCTGGTGCGATTACGCCCATGCGGCTTTGCGGAGGTAAGATAGTGGCGCGTTCGACAATTTCTGGTGCACCTTTTTCATTTTGGAAAGAGATGAGCGCTTCGCCGGTGCCAAGTTCCATGATGGCCTGTTCAGTATCAAAATCGCGATTCGTGCGAAATGCGGCTGCTGCGGCTTTAACGGTTTTCTGCTCGGCTGGTGTGTAGGCGCGAAGCGCGTGCTGGACGCGATTGCCGAGCTGTGCGAGTATTTCGTCTGGAATATCAGTAGGAGCCTGTGAAATGAAATAGAGTCCTATGCCGCGTGAGCGAATGAGTTTGACGATTTGCGTAATGCGCTTTAGGCGATAGCTTGGCATACCATTAAATAGTAAGTGCGCCTCATCAAAGAAGAAGACGAGACGAGGCTTGTCTTGGTCGCCGACTTCTGGCGATTTACTAAATAGTTCACTTAAAATCCAGAGCAAAAATGCAGCATAGAGGTCTGGGCTCTGGAAGAGCTGGACGGCATCGAGAATATTGATTTCGCCGCGGCCTTCGTTAGTCTTAAAGAAATCATTAATATCGAGCATTGGCTGGCCGAAGAATTTATCGGCGCCTTGATTTTGGAGCTTTAGTAGGCCGCGTTGGATAGCTCCAACGGATTGCGGCGTAATATTGCCGTATTTAGCGCTATAATCGGCGCGATTCTCGGCAATGAATTGTAGAGTGGCGCGAAGGTCGGCGATGGTGTTTAGGGGGAGGTCTTCGTCTTTAGCAATAGCGAAAGCGATAGCGAGGTTGCCCTCTTGCGCTTCGGAGAGGCCGAGGATGATTGATAGAATATCTGCTCCAACCGATTGAATGGTGGCGCGAAGATGGTGGCCTTTTTCGCCGTATAGATCCCAGAAACGAACTGGAAAAGCTTTTGGCTTGAAATCTGTAATCTGTAGATTGTCGAGGCGTTGCTGGATTTTTTCGTTAACTTCCCCAGCGAATGCGGTTCCAGCGAGGTCTCCTTTAACGTCGGCGAGAAAAACTGGCACGCCAGCTTCAGAAAAGCTCTCGGCCATGACTTTGAGTGTAATGGTTTTGCCGGAACCGGAAGCGCCCGTAATTAAGCCATGGCGGTTAGCCATTTCTGGTAGGATGCATAGTTCCTTTAGAGTGGAGTTCTTCCCAACAAGAATACGATTGTCGATATACATATTTATATTCTACTAAAAAAGTAGCACCCCTGCGAGTGCTGACTTCTTTATTATTTGCGGCGGTTGCCGAATATAGCTCCAGATAAATCGGGCGTCCAATTGTCGTCGACGGGTTGCTGGAGCGCTGGGTCTAGTTGAACGTCTCTTGTTTCGTCTTCGCCGGATTCGGCTTCAATTTTATCTTTTGCTTCCTCGATGGTAATTCCTTCAGTCTCGGCGGTTTCAGCAGCGGCTTCGTCGAGAGCCTTTTCTTCTTCGCTGAGTCCAGCTCTTTCGGCTTCGGCCTCGTTGAGTATTCCTTCGGCTTTGGCGGCCATTTCGCTGGCCTGAGCTGCAATATCTTCAGCCACTGCAGCGGTCTTTACGCTAATTTCACCACTGTTGGATAGAGTGGTGGTTTTTTCTGCGAGGTCTTTGGCTTTCTGGATATCTTCTTTAATTTTTGCCGTATCGACGTCATTGTTGTAGCGAATGGTTTTGGCGGCAGTCTCGGCGCCATCTAATGCGCTTATAGCGGTTGCGCCAGCAGCTACTTCGGCGGCTTTAATCTTCTCGTTATCTTTATCGTCGTCCGGATCATCGATCATATCCTTACTACCCTCGATATCTAGCTCATGGCTTGAGCTTTCGATCGCGCCATCGATGTAGTTCTCGTTTACGCTGTCTTTTACGTTATCGAGGTTAACGGAGCCATTTTCTATCTGGTCGACTATTTCTTTACTGACGGCGTCATCGTATTTCTCGTCGTTTGAGCTCGGCTCCCCTTCCATATTGCTCCAGGCACCTTCGTCAAAATAAGGATTTAGGTTTTCGCCGGTATTCTCTCCAGCTTCAAATTTCTCGCCATTTTCTCCAGGCATTGGTTCACTTGGTAGACTTATCATAATAGCTCCTTTCTATTGCCAAGTTACATTATTGTTGCTTGGGTAAAGAGTGATCCAAGTTTGCCCACGATTAAGTTGGATGTCGTTACCGCTCGTGTCGGTGAATCGTAATTCGGAATTTACATTTTCGCGCGTCCAGCGACCACTGATAACGCCTCCGTTTTGGAAGATATATGCGTCGCCGGTGCCGGTTGTTACGTAATCGGCATAAGAAGCTTCGCTGCTGCGTGCGATTGAGGTAACTTTCATCGCGATAACGACGTCTGGGGCATTGCGGATTTTGGTTCCATCTTCACTGATTGAATAATGTTCGCCACCTTGAGCATAGGAGCGAAGATATTTATTGATTTCGGCATTGTATGTGTATGTTGGACTATAAGTCGCAGAACCCATTGGAATATTAATAGTGTTTGCGACGGTTTCTGGCGCGATTGGCGTTGTGTCTGGTTTGACGCGTGCGAAACCGTTAAATTCGCTTGTGCGGTAGCCTTTGTTGAAATTGAGTTCGTCGAGCATGCTAAAGCGCGTATAGACATTGTGTGGCGCAGCGCGACTGCGGATACGCCAGTAGTATTTGTCGTTGAAGAATTGATCGATGTCGCGAAATTCAGAATTATTGCGGATGAGATTTAGGGCGTTGTCGCTGCCGCCGACATGCGCGATTGAACAATGATATGGTTTAGCGAGCTCGGCGAAAGTTAGGCGGACGCTACGAACTGGACCAACATAGCTAGGCTTGGCTTCTTGGAAGATTGCGAGAAAGCGCGTAATGCCGCCTTCGGCAATTGCTTCATATATAACGCCAGCTTCATTAAGGCCGGATTGCGGTCTGGCGCTGGGGCTATTTTCGATCATAATGCAGGTAGTGGCGGCTGTGGTTGTTTCGGCGTTTGCAACTTCTTTGCCAGTTAGGCGTGAGTAATAAATCTCGTCTGGTTTTGCTTCGGCGGTTTCAAGTGCGTCAAGTTCGGTGGAAGAAGCGCCGGTTTTAAGGAATAGAAATACTCCTCCGCCTATGATTGCGATGACAACTAAGACTATAGTGATTCGTTTAAATACTTTGGCGGCGCTTGCTTTTGCGGCGGCTTTTTTCTCATTTCTCTCGCGGCGTTTTTTGGCACTGCGCTTTTCTTTGAGTTTCTCTTCGCTGATATCACTAGCGTCGCTCAAAAAATCATCAATATCAGAGCGAGAGGCGGTTTTAGCCTTTTTAGGTTTTAAAGAAGACTCGTTTGCGTATTCGCTTTCGCGGTAAAGTTTAGCAAGCGTGTCGTTGCGCTGCTCATTACTACGTTTTTTGATATTACCGTAGTATTGCTGCTTACCGTTCATGCTATAGATTATAGCATAAACAGATTAGTCGCGCGAATATGTGGTAATAACAGCATTGAGACGTGCCAAGCTACGTTCGCGACCGAGCACGTTTAGTGTGTCGTGAAGAGCTGGGCTAAATGGCGCAAAGCTAACGCCGAGGCGGATAAGGCCGAAAAGTTCGGCCGGTTTGCGCCCGGTTTCTTCGCGAAGTTCGTTAAGTGTATCCTGGAGCTTTTCGGCGGTCCAGTCATTGATGGCGCGTAATTTGTCGATTGCTTGACGTAGGATGTGTTGAATCTCTTGTTCGGATAGTTTTTTGAGGGCTTTATTGCTTTCGATCATTGACATATCGACTGCGGGATCTATGAAGAAATAGCTCGTCATAGTCTTTAAATCGCCAAGCGTCTTGAGGCGATCATAAATGATGCTAAAAATCTTGAATTTATAATCGTCATCATAACTGGCTGCCTCTTCTGGCCAAAAATCTTTAGTTCGTATATAGAGCGCATGTGCATCTTCGGAGAAGAGACGGCGAATCCATTGGCCGTTTAGCCAAATAAGTTTTTGTTCATCATAGCGGGCACCTGCATGCTGAATGCGGTCAATGCTAAATTTTTCGATAAGGTCTTGTTTGCTATAAAGCTCGTCTTCGGTGCCGTCATTCCAGCCAAGGCAGGCGAGGAAGTTTAACATAGCTTCAGGTAAGATGCCGTCAGCACGGTAATCGACGGCAGATTTAGCGCCGTCACGTTTGCCGAGCTTCTTGTTGCCGCTTGGAGCGAGAATGTGTGGTAGGTGAACAAATTTTGGCGTTTCAAGGCCGAGTGCCTCGTAGATTGCGAGATAGTTGCCCATGCTTGGCAAATATTCTTGGCCGCGAAAAATGTGCGTAATGCCCATAGTCGCGTCGTCGACAATATGAGCGAAGTTATATGTCGGCAAGCCGTCCGCCTTAATAATAATGATGTCGTCTTGTGTTTCTGGTAGCATAGTCTTGTCGCCGAAGACTTCATCGTGATAGGTACGAGTTTTCGGATCGGCCTTGAAACGAAGCGGCATGCCCGGTTGCCATTCTGGGGTTTCGGTTGGGCGGTAGTTGCGGTAAAGGAATGCTTGTTTATTTTTGTTGGCCTCTTCGCGGTATTTCGCGATAGTCTCGCTAGGGGTCGGGTCGGCATAGGCGCGACCAGCAGCGATGAGTTTTTTTGCCCATTCGATATAGATTTCTTGGCGCTGAGTTTGGAAATATGGGCCATGTTCGCCGCCCTTTTCTGGACCTTCGTCCCAATCGAGCCCAATCCATTTAAGAGTATCCTCGATAAGTTCGGTCGCTCCCTCGACATAGCGAGCGCGATCGGTGTCTTCGATGCGCAAAATAAATGTGCCCTGCTCTTGCTTAGCGATAAGGTATGGATAAATTGCTGAACGTAGATTGCCAATATGGATATAGCCGGTTGGCGACGGCGCAAAACGAGTAACGGTTTTCATATCTGTTATTTTAGCATCATACAGCATGCTATACTAGTCCCATGAAACAGCGCAACTATATGGTGGATTTATGTCGTTTTGTCGCGGCGGTTATGATAATGTTTTGTCATTTAGATTTAGTCGGAAGCTCTGCTTATCCAACATATATGTTTGTTGATTTTTTCTTTATTCTGAGTGGATATTTTACGGTTCAACATTTTACAAAAACAAAAAGCGATCCTAATCCAGAAAAACGTGGTCGCATAGCACTGATATATACTGCGAAAAAGTTTTTACCATTTTTACCGCATTTGTTGGTTGCTTTGCCAATCGTGTATTTTGCGCGTAATTTCTATTTCCTAAAAGATGGCAATCTATTGGGTTTTCTGACTGGTTTTAAAGACATGTTTGCCGAGTTTTTGCTACTGCCGGTAAAGTTTTTTGAGATGCCCGTGCGACAGATCGGCCCACTTTGGTATCTCTCTGCACTACTCGTCGTGATGCCGCTGTTTGGATATATCTGTCAAAGTAAATATCGTCGTCCGATTGGTTTTGCTGGTTTGATTCTGGCTTATGTCTATTTCTGTATGCAAGATGCAATTTCTGCATTTGATCCAATCAGTGCGTTGCTGCTATGCGCGTCATGTATGTTTGTTGGTATGTTCGTATTTGATGTAGTCTTGGAAGTCAAGATAAAAAAGCTAAAGACTTGGACAAGAGTATTTGCGACAGTAATTGAGTTAACCTGCTTAGTTTATAGCTGTTTAGCGGCGATGCTCGGTTTTACTCCGGCGAAGATGCAAGTGGTTGTATATGTGATTATGCTTGTAATAATGCTTTCCGGCGTAAGTTATACATCCAGGTTGAAGGTACCGCTCTTTACTTGGCTTGGGAAGATTAGTATGCCGTTGTTCATTTGGCACTACGCGGTTGGGCGCGTGTTATCTCATCTTATTACCGGATGGTCGTCAAAACGCTTATTGGTGGCATTTTTTGCGGGGAGTATTATGGCGGCTATT
>CAMHRH010000035.1 GCA_946187605.1 uncultured Candidatus Saccharibacteria bacterium | reverse complement strand
AAATTGAGAAC
Source organism: uncultured Candidatus Saccharibacteria bacterium (assembly GCA_946187605.1). GTDB lineage: Bacteria > Patescibacteriota > Saccharimonadia > Saccharimonadales > Saccharimonadaceae > UBA2834. Next base: position 8,357 of record CAMHRH010000035.1, on the reverse strand, counting down.
CTGATTAATCCCGGAAGCATCACCCTCACCGGCCATAGTTTTACTAATTGGTTCCATAAGACTTAAGAAGTAGGCGGTAGCTTGTGCGATTTGAATGGCCGAAACGGTAACGGCGGTCATATTAGCAATACGCAGCGCGGAGCATACTGGTACGCCAACGTTGGAGACTTTGCCTGCAATATTATTAACCATTGCGCGAGCTTTTGCCTCTGGAGTGTCGCCGGATACTTTGCCGGTCTGGAGGTCCTCGCCGTTTTTATTAATTTTCTCTTCTCCGGTTTCTTCATCGATGTCGCGGCGGACGGTATTGATGTCGCCTTCACCGCCAGTTACGCGGTCGGATACTGTGTCCTGAAAATTTTTTGTATCAGTTTCGTCGTCGCCAGTGGATTTATACTGGTCAAAAATGTCACGAGTGGCGCCGCGTTTTTTGTAAAACATATCGGCTGAATCATCAAAAAATCCAGCAACGCGGCCGCGTTTTGCTTTGTAATATGCTTCACGAAAATTAACGTCGCTTGCGAATTTGTTTTGGAATGCATTTGCATCAATGATTTCGTCGTTGTATTTTAGGACGGTTTTTGAAGTGGAGACTAACTGATTTGTTTTGAAGACGCCGTCAGCATCTAGATAACCGACTTGAATGCCGTTTTTCTTAAGGCGGCTTTTCATATATGGAGTGAAGGTGGTGTATTTTTTATTAAAGTTGAGGCCAATTTTGATTTGATCGCCACCATTGAGTAAGTATTTGAATAGGCGTTGATTGCGAGCATTATATGACGTAAACTGCATATCAGTCGCATTAGTATATAGATTTGATAAGTTTGGGCCTAAGAACGACTGCGTGGCATAGAAAAGTGCGCCGCCGCCAAAGATAAGGCTAAAGATAAGTGCGATTGGCGCAAAACGTTTCTTGAAGCTAGTTGGTTTTGTGGAGAATTTTGTGCGAAGTTTACTACGACTGTCATTGCGGCGGCCAGATACAGAATTGCGAAAGTGGGGCTGATTTAGGAAGTTGTCGCTGAGTTGATTCTGCTCCCTGGAGCGAAGCGATGTATTGTTTTGATTGTGATTAGCAGATGAGGCATTCTTTTCGGCATCAGAAAGTTCCTGCCGCGCAATATTTTTTGGGCGAATATTTGCTTCTTCCATACCGTTGTATGGATCGTGTGCGCGGCGATATTTTTGACCTTCGTTGCCGACTGACATATATACCTAAATTATATCATTTTTTAGGCAAAATGTCCATATGGGCTAAGCTTATTTTTGGGTGTTTGGGTTCGTATTAATAAGTTGCGTTTCTTCGTCGCTAGCAACAATTTGAACATGGACGTGGTTTTGACCAGCGAAGAATAAACCCTGCCCGACTGGGAAGCTAGAAAGACGACGGCGCTCCTCGGTTGTGAGCTTGAACACGTCAGATAAAACATCTACGGCGGACGAAGATTGCTTGAGGAGCAATTGCATCGAGGAGTTATTGACGATAGCACGACCCATCTTTGAGCTCATGAAATCTTCAACGTCCTGTGTGATGGTCGTAAGGCCGAGGAAGTATTTACGAGCGCGTTTTGCGAGGCTAAATAGGAAGCTTGCGGAGTCTTCGTATTTCATAAGTTGCCAGGCCTCATCGACGATAAGCATACGACGGCGCTGGTCGGCGCGAGTAATATTCCAAATATGATTAAGAACAATATACATAGCAACTGGGCGAAGTTCGTCCTCAAGGTCGCGAATATTAAAGACGACCATTTGGTTGTTGATTTCGACATTGGACTGTTGCGAGAAGATGCCGGCGAAGGTGCCAGTCGTGTATTTACGAAGACGTTGTGCGAGGCTAGGGCCACTGCCGCCCATATGGAGCAGCGTATCGTAAAGATTGATAATGGTTGGAGGTGGCGCAGTATGCGTAAGAGGGTCACTAGTTATGCCAGCACGAGCGTAAGTATCAATTAAGGCTTGATCGAGATCGGCTTCTTCATTTGGTGCAAGCACGCCGCCGCCGAGCATGAGGCGGAATAGGCCATGCAAAGTGACGAGGTTGGCGCGTAGAGCGTCATTGGCATCTTCTGAATCGACTACTTTTGGTAAGTCGAAAGGATTAATGCGGACGTCGGAGTTTAGACTGAGGCGAACGTAAGTACCACCCACGGCATCGCAAAGCTTCTGATACTCATTTTCTGGGTCGATAATGATAATCTCTGTGCCAATCATCATTGAGCGAATAGCTTCGAGTTTGACGGTGAACGACTTACCGGCACCGGATTTAGCGAAGACGACCATGTTGGCGTTTTCGAGTGAGAAACGGTCAAAAATAACAAGGCCATTGTTGTGCATATTGACGCCATAAAGAATGCCTTTTTCTTGAGTGAGGTCTGCTGAAGTAAATGGGAAACTGGTTGAGATAGCGCCAGTGTTCATGTTGCGACGAATTTGAAGCTGGTCAGTACATTGCGGCATGGTACTGTTCATGCCCTGCTCTTGCTGCGAGCTGGCGACTTTTGTGAAGACCATTTGCTGACCAAAGATGTTTTCGATTTTATGCTGGACAAACTGAAGTTCGTCGAGCGAGTCAGCGTAAACAGTGATATAGAGCGCGTAGCGGAAGAAGCGCTCGGCGCCGACTTGGAGTTGGTCGCGGAGCTCCTCGGCATCAGAGATGGCGGCTTCGAGTTCTGGGTCGCGAACTTTACCTTTTTCGCTGTTAATATCCATAGTCGCTTCGAGCTGGGTGACTTTCTTGGTGAGGTTTTTCATGATGACGGCAGTATCGGCAGGATAAATATACATGGAGATATCGAGAACTTCGTCGATATTAATAATAGAGCTTAGCCAACCAGTATAAAGTGAGCGTGGGTAGCCATAGACATAGATAGTACGGCCATATTTGGTGCCAATACGGAAATGGTCGGACTGAAATTCTAGGCTTGATGGTGAGATGAGGTCGCGAAGTGTAGTAATACCGGCCTCAAATGCGCGCTGAATCTCGACTTCTTCCTGAAGCTGGGCTTGGGCGGCGATGTCTGCGGCGCTAAGCTGTTTTTGTTTCTTGGCCATAATTAGTTCTCCTCTCCTGGCTCACCTTTTTTAACGTAGAGGTGTGCAAGTTTATTGAAATCACCGAGTGGTTCATGGACGGCAGTATCTGGGTTGTTGAAGTTGTAATAAAGTTGAGCGAGTTCTTTAGTGTTTAGGCGGACGGATTGAATATTCATTTGGAAGAGGCCAGAAATGACGGCTTCGACGCGGTTGTTCATCTCGGTGATAGCCTTGTCGTAGGTGGCGCGATTAATGCGCGTGGTGGCTGGCGATTTATTTCTGCTGAAGGTCTGGAAGAAATTTTTGGATTGTTCAAGGGCTTTTTCGGCCTCTTTGTCGCTGTAATATGGAATAACGATAAAGAATGATTTATCCATAATATTAGCTTCTTGGCTAAGGACGTCGATAAACTCTATGTAGTTGTCCATCATGGCGCCGAGAAGCATGTTGTCGGTTTCGTGACGAAGCTTAATGAGATGATCGATATATGGAGCAATATCGATACGCTGTGAACGAATGAGGATTTGAACATTGAATGAAAGTGAGTTTAGGAAGTTTTGATAGGAGTATTCAACAGATTCGCGCTCCTCTTCAGACATAAGATCGAAGTTAATAGATTGGCACGCGACAACGGCGCGGAATGAGCCGTCTTTCATAATGACCATGGAATCGCGCAGCTCGGAGATAAGTAGCGATGATTGGGATGAATTTGGGTTATCTCGACGAGGTGATTGCGAGGCGGTGTTTGCTTGTTGGGCTGGTGCAGCTGCGTTAGCCTGCTGTTTAGTGCCGAAGCTACCGGCAGTGCGTGAAGGCACAGAGGAAATAAATTGAGGCTGTTGTTGTGGAGCCTGTGTGGGTTGCATAGGCGGTTGAACCGGAGCTTGCTGCGGTTGTAATGGCTGTGGTTGTTGATTTGGTTGCACGTTATCTCCTCTTAATGTAATGATATATATACTTCTTGATTATTTGACTGCTTCTCTTCTAGGCGCTTGGCTTGTTTCGCGAGTGTCTCGATGGAGTAGTCGCTATTATTGGCTAGATTCTGAAGTTCTTCGGTCGGAACAGTTGGTTGCTGTGGTGCTGGTTGCGGTTCTGGTTCTGTTTGAGGAGAAACACTTTCTGATGATGGTATGTCTTGGGGTCGGAATTCTGAAACGGGTTCCGTCTTGGTAATAACGGGTGCAGCAAACTCGTCTTCTTTAGCAAGGGCGTCATGTATCTCATCCATGTCTGGCTGAATCGTGGCGGAGCTAGCGGCGACGGCGTTATTGACGTCCGTTTCGGTCTGAGCTGGCTGCATTGCTGGCGCTGGGGTAGCCTGCTGTAGCGGCGCTTGCGTAGATAAAGTTGGCGGTGCGTAAGGAGTCGTAGTTATAAACTGTGGAGTCATAGTTTGCATAGGGCTTTGGACGACTGGCGTAGTCTGGGCGGTTGACATTTGCGTCGATACAATTGGTTGTGCTGGTGGCATTGGCTGTTGGACAGGAGTTGGGGTTGGCTGCTGAACGACGGTTTGATGAGAGATAGTCGTGTCGTGGACGCCGATAGTGTTGTTTGCATTGATGGCGTTTCGCATTTGTTCGACGAGTTGATTGTGGCGTGCGGCATTATTTTGTTGTAGATCTTGATTAATGTTTTGATAGTTATTTGATTCAAAAATATCTTGTGCGGCTGCCGCTTCGCTTGCAACGTCATCGCGAAGGTTAGAATTCGTATCTTTAATGGCGTAGCCTTCGGTATCGACGATATTTGCGAGGAATGATAAGCGATGGGCGGCCTCTTCTTGACTGAGATTTTTGGTTCGATTCTCCTCAACTTTTTTAGGTGACGCGATAGTAATGGTAGTGTCTGGCTGTGCCGGCATCCAGATGCGTTTTTGAGGCTTTAAGTAAAAGTCAACTATGGCGGAGAGATACGTCTCCATAGGTTGATCTTTTTTAATAGGTAGAGCTAAGACTAATAAGAAAAGGATGAATGGAATTGGAATGATGACGAGGAATGGAAAAATATTAAACAAAACAATGCTGATACCGATGAGAATGGCGGCGATAATGAGATAGATGAATTGTCGAAAGCTAAAAGGGCCGATGAGTTTATCGTCGGCTTCGACATCTTGTGGGACCTTATATTCAGCCATACTTCTATTTTACCATAATCGCAAACCAAAAAGGGCGCTAGGTTCTTCCCTAACACCCTTTTATGAGCCGTTTTAATCCGGGTTAATCCCGAGCCATTTACGAATCGATGGATTCATCGCGCCGCGGCGATCGGTCATGTTGTTCTTATTGAGGGCCTCAATTTCGTTTTGGAGATTGTTTAGGATAATATTACTGACGCGTTTACCGCCTTGCTCGGTATAATTGTCTGGCTCAATTGCGAGCAAAGCATCGTTGAATTTCTCGAACGTAGCGGTTTTTGTGCTGGATAGCTGAGAGGCATTCATGTCTTTAAAGTACTTGTCGATATTGGCTTTGACGCGATCTTTGTTTCTATCAAATAGCGAATTTTGATATTTTGTACCAAAGCCATATGTGAAGTAGTTATTGAATGCTGCAAGCTGCTCGCCGTCCATTTGGCCAGAGCATGCTGACGCACGGAGGTGCTTAATCTCAGTAAAGAGGTAGCGATCTGGGTCAACTGTGCCGGCTGAACCATCTTTCATAAACTGATTGAACACGGTGCGATCAGTGCCAGCGAATATCTTGCCATCTTTAACGTTGGTGAGAATCTCATGCATATCAATCATCTTGATATTAGCAAGGTCTTCGGGGTTGCTGGCGTCGAGATGGTCGCCTGGCATAGGTGCGCCCTGAATGAATGAGCGTAGGTCGATGAATTTCTCGATCTTCGGATCGTTCTTACCGCGGCGAATCATATTTGCTTTAGCCCATGCCCAGAGGATTGAGTCTTCCTGTTTCATGCCAAGGCAGGTGTCGGCGAGCTCTTTCTGAATGCGGATATTCTCGTCGCCGGTGAGCTTAGAAGAGTTCTTAGCGAGTAGATCGATGATTTGGTTGTGGTCGCCGCGCTTACTCATGACATTGATAGCTGCAACCATTGAGTTGTAGTCTTTGTTATCGATAGCTTCGACGAGCTTATCGCCTGGAATACTGCCTGGTGGAGTATCGTCATAGAGCTCGAAGTAATTCTGGCGCGCTTCTTTATCAACGCGACGTTTAGCTGTAATAGCATCTGCGAGCGTAGCATTGATGGCCTTTTTGCTTGCGTCATAAACTGCGCGCTCGCTAATGGTAAGGTCGCCAGCATTATAGGCGGCTTGCTCGTCGGCAGTGAGAGTCTGACCGGCATCGACTTTGCGTGCCGCTGCGTCGTAGGCGCTTTTCTTTTGGGTGATAGTGTCGATTTGATCGGCGTTCATATTGAAGGTTTGAAGAACCTGGCGACGAATGTTGGAGTTGGATTTTTCGACGTTGTCATGAATAACTTGAGCACGGTTCTCGAGGTTATTGAGAGTAACATAGCGCTTGCGCGATTCGATGGCGTGGCTCTTGATGACGGATTCCTTGAAGTCGTCATTAGCGCGGCGTACCTTGCCAAGATCGCGGACTCTGACGCGTTTATCGGTGCCGTCGTCAGCAAAGCCTTCATCGAAATCGATAAGGATATTATCACGAGAATTCTTGTTTTGCATCCTAGTGCGTTCGTTTAGCAAGTGTGTTAAGCCGCGTTGGTTAAGCGTGCCGTCGCGTCGGTACCAGCTTTCCATTGCTTTTGTAGTGCCTTTATCTTTGTTGTTTGCGGCAAGTTCAGCGGTATCAAATTCGCGTTTAATGCGTTGATTATTAAGATATTGAGCGAGGTGGTTAGATGGTAAAGTTGGCTTGCGGTTGAGATATTTCTGGCGATTGAGTTCGCGGTGGCTCATAGCAAATCTACCAAAGGTATCGGTAAGCGGACGAGTGGTGCGATGCATGAAGCCATCGATTTTGCCAAGGATGCTACCAGACATCTTCATCATTGGGATAGCTAAGAATAATGGGATGATTTTTACGGCGATACCAAGAATAACGCCGAGCCAGTCGCTAGCCGATGTAATAATAACGAGTCCGCAGAGCTGTGAGGCGCCAAAGAGAATGCTAAACATTGGATAAAATACGAGCATCTGGAAGATGGCGCTATACCATTTTTTGTACCATTTCTCGGTGTTTGGTAGCATATAGGCGATAAGTGCAAGTGGTGATGCCATGACGAGCAAGAAAATGAAGGCTTGGCGCGCTGCCATAGTAATAAGTGCAGATACGATTGAGATAAGGCCGGCAAGAAGGACTGGTAGAAGCATCCAGATAACGCTGCCGAGACCGCCAGAAACCGCAATAGCGACAGTACCAACGGCGCCGATGCCGAGAAGCTGGGCGACGAGATCTGATACTGATAGGCTAGCGGCGTCGGATATAGAGCCGTTCTCGAGCGCAATGTTTTGAATATTTAAGAAGAAGTCTTGGAAGGCGCTACCGAGGATATTGCTAACATCGACGGCGAGCGTACAGATGATGTAGCTAAGGTTTACGAGTATGGCAGTGATGATGATGCGCGGTAGAGTCTTTTTGATGCCGTAATTATTAATGCCGAAGCCGGTGACTTGCGAGAAGATGATGACGAGGAAGAATATAACGAAGAGCGTATTGGTGATATTGCGGAAATAATCCCAAACGACATGGATTGGGGCGTCGGATTCGGTTGGAATAGGATTGATTTTGACGAGATCGTTTAAGATAGTATATGCACCATCGATAATCTTGCCGAATAATCCTGCGCCAGGACAGATTGCCCAGCCAAGGCTGCCGACTTGTTCGTAGCAGGTAGCTTTCTCTTCGTCTTCCCCGTCATCTTCTGCGTCTTCGTCGTCTGCAGAATCAGTATCGTCGTCGGATGGTGTTTCGTCAGGGTCTGTTGGGGTGACGATTGTGGATGGGTCATCTTCGACAGGGTCTGCAAAAACTGGGCCAGATAGCACGAATGCGCCAAATACGGCCAATAAAATAGATAGAGCTATGCTTTTAATTCGCCTGCCCATAATTCTTTTATTATAGCACACATAAGCAGTTTCGTCAAGTATTATATGGTATTTCTGGGATTTTTCATGTTGCGCATTTACGGCGAGCGCGCTTTTTTGCTTAAGTTTTTGCGCTTTCGGGTAGTTTTATCGTATAATTATGGCAGGATTTAGCTTAGATAAGGTCAAAAGTTAAGAATGAAGAAAAAAATTTTGATATTTGCGGCGGCAATATTAGCTGGCTTTATTTGTGATGTATTTGTCAGTAATAGTGATGTCCTTGCATTGACGGTAATATGCGATA
>CAMHRH010000034.1 GCA_946187605.1 uncultured Candidatus Saccharibacteria bacterium | reverse complement strand
GAATCGTGAAATCAGCTTATCAATAATTACCTGAAAATGGACGTCGATACCGCGATTCTCATCGCTCTCGTTTGCGGAAATCTGGCGAAATGGCTGGAAAAGAGTCCGAAGTAGTAAGCCTATAGAGAAAAAATCCGCCGAGTTGCGAATCCGCGCTCGAAACCCCTCAAAATAAATCGCCCAGCCGCGCGAATACCACCACTGTAAGAAGCTTAAGGCTAATAGCATACCTATATTGTATCATATAAATCATATTGACTATGCTTATCGATTGTGATATAATATATAAATTGGGCTTTGTACATTTAAAAAGGGGGAATCAGTAATGAAAAACGGATTAACGCAATGGACCTTTCTGTTCGAACAGGAGAATGGCCTGGAGAATCGTAGGATTATCCTCGAGGCTATCGATAAGTTCTTGGAATCATCGAGCTCCGAAATCCCCATCAAGCCGCTTGGCGTATGTGCGCTAATCGGCAATAAGACGGGAACGGAAAAATGGACTGTTACGACAAGAATCGAGACAATCAAGCGTATCGAACCTAACGAGCTCGCAGCGCATAGTCTTAGCACTGATGCGGTTGGCGCTGAAGACATTGATCGGCTTTTCGAGGCGGGGTATATTCGCACGATTAGCGATCTCGACGTATTCGTTGTTACGGCAGAAGACGAGAGTGAATACGTCGTACCGAGATACGGGATGGGTAAATCGTTGCGCAATATGCTGCGCGATCTTCGTCGCGATAAGCTCGTTTCGTCGCCGGGACATTATTACGATGCTTGGATTATAGAGCGTAAACCCAACTGCCTATAGTTAGTGGAGAAGGGCGCCTTTCATGGCGCCTTTTTTTCTTGCTAGAAATGACGCCAGTTGCCATCCAAAAGCGCTTATGCGATAATATTTACTGATAAAAACACGAGGGTCGAATAAAAATGCAGAGGCAAAAACAATTACAGTATGCTGTTGTCGGAGTTCTTGGCTTCGCATTGCTTTTTATGACCATAGGTTTTGCGGCGTATGCTCAGCTTACGAGTCTTGATGCTGCATCGGCAATTGATGCGATTGCTCCGGTTCATAACATTAGCTTTGATGCGACCTCCTACCAAGAGAGTGACACTAGCGTTTCGGCTTTGTCGAAGAGTATTAAGCAGCATTCAATTGATCTTTCGGTGAAACTTGCTGAGCCTGGCGACTCATATGCAGCTTTGGTGAATGTTGTGAATTCTGGCACGGTTGACGAGATTCTTGATAGCGTCCATCTCAACGGCCTCGATGAGAGCTTGGTGGATATTGTTGATTATCGCATTTCTTTTGATAATGCTGTCTTTACGAGCAATACGGACGGTGTGAATATTAATTTTCCGACCGGTGGCGCTTCGATGCGTGAGCAAATGATGATTACGGTCGAATATCGCGAAGATGCAGAGAATATCGGGCCACTAAACCTTGATCTAACTACGCGGCTATCATTCAAAGAAGACTAACCGGAGCTTCTAATAGCTGTGATCAAAATACCGTCTTTTCTGCGTTGACGCGATAGTCTGGCGTTTCTCATACGTCTTGCAAAAACTGACAATCTTTGGTATAATACTCCAAGTGAGCGGGCCGGTAGCTCAGCTGGTTAGAGCACGAGCCTCTTAAGCTTGGTGTCGTGGGTTCGAGTCCCACCCGGCTCACCACAGAAATTCAAAAAGGCCCATCGGGTCCTTTTTTAATTTCCGTGTGTCAGCTCGGATGTGGCGAGAAGCTACGCTGGGTTCGCCCAATGCCCGGTTTCCGCAGGAAACAACGGCGCATTGTTTATGTCCCACCCGGCTCACCACAGAAATTCAAAAAGGCCCATCGGGTCCTTTTTTAATTTCCGTGTGTCAGCTCGGATGTGGCGAGAAGCTACGCTGGGTTCGCCCAATGCCCGGTTTCCGCAGGAAACAACGGCGCATTGTTTATGTCCCACCCGGCTCACCATTTCCATGAAGTTGAACCCGCCGCGAGGCGGTGTTTTTTATTTGGCTGAGAGTAAGTAGCTTTTCTTGATGAGTTCAAATATTGGTCCGTTCGGTATATTCGCTTGTCTTTTCTCGCTCATTTTTATTCCGCGCTAATACTTACTAAGGTATTAAACTTCAAGGCTTTCTTTTAGGAAACTCTCGATCTTATCAAATGGAATCTTATCAAGATTATCATACAAATCTACGTGTGAAGCCCCCTCTATGATGTAGATTACTATAATTATACTACAATAACACCTTAGAACGGCCGTAGGAGCGGTTGATGCTGACCTGAGTTTTTCGCAGGGTATCTACCACCATTCAGACATGTATGTATGCTTGATATTTCTTATGTTTGTGTTATAATCCATAGTATGGAATTAACGGACAGAGAACTTCCAAAAATACTTGAGTATTACAATGTGGATAATTTAGGCCTTGTTTTCGATGGCTATGAGTGGGTAACTCCAGATAAAATTTTATATTATTGGCATGTCCCAAAAACTGGAGAGCTTTATGTTGCGGTACTGGCGGACTTCATCATTGAATTCGTCGGCAATGGTAGTCCTGGTAATATACGTGTAGATTATTGGCCAGAACATACTTGCGATTGGCAAGTTGACCATTGGCTTTGTTCTGATAGCAATGTGAGTGATTATACTGACTACGATAAATGGTTCTACTGGCCGGAATGTGGCGATAAGTGCGCCTTTGCAAAACTTAAAGACGACTTTTTAGTACTCAATGGACGTAAACTCGAACATATAGTTCCTGACGTTAGTGAGGAGGAGATGCTTTCTCGTAAAATTGAACGACAAGAACTTACAGAAATCGATTTTCAGGCGCATAGTTAATAATATGATTGCGCGAAGTCGAACCCGCCGCGAGGCGGTGTTTTTTATTTTAACCCGCGCACGGTCACGTTGACGATTTCTGCTAACTTTTCTTTATCGTCGACATCCTCCACGAAATACATCGGTTTCGCGCCGTCGTACGGAATCTCTTCGGTCATTTTGTATTGTTCGTTTTCTGGAACTATTTTTACAAGTAAACGGTCATCATAAATGCCACCAAATAGGACGTTATTGGAATAGAGCAAGAACTCGCCCATCATTGGCCGGCAAGTAATGTTCGGTGCTTCCGACAGTTGTTCTAAGATAAAATCGCGATATTCTTTGGTGCTTGCCATATTATATCCTATCAAAACATCAGATTCGTATTTATTCTTTACTTTTCCATTTTTTATGATATAATCTTTACCAATGGAGCTCTTGTAGCTCTGTACATTTTTTCAGGAGGTGTTTTTATGTCTAAACAGTGGGATCTCTCCGATACTTCCAAGCATTGGGATATCGAACAGCAGCTCAAAGGCATGCTCGAAGGGAAATATCGCTCTTACAACGGGGTATACCCGGACAGTGTTGAGGATATTAGAATCAACAGTGATGGCACTGCTGATGTCGACCTCTACGGCACTGACGAGAGCGACCGTAAGGGTCATTATCATTTCCATCTGACACTGCACGAAGACGGCTCATTCGACATCCGTAACTGTCACAAAAAGTAAGGCATACTTTTCCGGCAACCGGCCCCGCGCAAGCGGGGTCATTTTATTTGCCTAGCCGATTAGCATATTACGATTTCCTCCATCTCTTGAGTGTTGGGAAAACTTTCGTGCAATATTCTTTCATTTGCTCGTTCGTCATACCGGCCTGTTCGCCAAACTTCGAGCACATTTCGATGTATTCTTCCATGGAAACCTTATCTACGAATTCGCCATCTTTATAACACCACTTGCAGTAGTCTTTATTGATACTGCCATCTTTTTCAGTAGAATACATATCCTCTGAAGTTAGCGGCATTGCGCAGCTTTGGCAAATAGTTTGTTCCATAAAAAGATCCTTTGTTTACTTACCATAATTATACCATTGACATTGTGTTCCTTTTATTTTCTTCATTATTATTGTTTTTGACCTCTCCGGCTCCAATAAATCCGTATTTCCTTAAAAGTTCGAATCTCTTTGCCTGTATATGTATACAACGGGACTCGCAGGGCACCAGAATAGGGCAATCCTTTTTAGGCATAACCTTGATCTTAGCCGTGTTTTTTACTTTTATTCTTTATGTCCGTAAAGAATTTCGATTAAGCATGACTATTATTGACTTTAGTGCGAGATTATGATATAATAGGAATGGAGGTGATATTATGCTTGCGGTTAGATTGAAAATCGCCGGTAATTGTGCTGACGGCATCGTAAGCGACGGCCAGGAAATCATCTGGCACGATGGCGACCCTGTTCCACCGCTCTGTTTAGAGTGCGCGGCGGCAATTATTCCAAAGCTCTACGTAGTCGCACAAGGCGCAAAAACAATTGATGGCGACTCGATTTTTACTATCGAGTGTCCCGACCACCACAACGGCGGCCGCCCATTCGTCGTAATCTCGGCAGAGATTATTGAAGAATGAGGATCGATCCTCCGTCCCAGTATATCTGGGGCGGTTTTTATTTGGCTGAGAGTAAGTGCTTTTCTTAATGAGTTCAAATATAAACTCACCCATCATCGGGCGATAAGATATGCCGCTAAGCTCTGATAATTGTTCTAGGATGTAATCGCGATATTCTTTAGTGCTCGCCATTGCCGGATTTTATCGATTATTATCGTAATTTACGTCGGCAAGAGTACGAACATAGTAGGTGTACTTTTCCGGAGAGAAGCCGAGGGACTGGATTGACTCCTTAGCCTCTCGAATATAATCAGCCTTAGTCGTTTCGCTGTTATTATATGTAACCGACGGGCTGATGACGATAGTGTCTGCTTTGTCTGGATTAAGATAGATAGAGAAATAATCAAAGTCAGGATTAAGGTAATTTATGTAGGCGGGTATAATTCTACCACGTATTGATTCGCTATCACTACTCTTGCATTCAAAATTCTCGTAGATAATCCTCGCGTCGCCGTCTAGGCATAATACGTAAGTAGATACTTCGGGATCCAAGACCGCATTGGAGCTGTAATAAAACTCATACGATTGCTCGAGGCTCGGGATGTCTATTATTGCATTCATATATTTTGTATTTTCATTAAAGCTACGCGCGTGAAAGCTGTCGTCGCGTATTGTTGCTTCGACTGCCGTATCTAGGCTAGAAGTATTCTCGCTTATAATATCAAATACTTTTTTCTGAATATTAGAAATGTCGTACTCAGTTAAATCAGGGTACTTGTCTGCTAGACCGACGATAGTGAGCTCTGGCTTGTTCGCGTAGTATTCAGCATCGGTTTTTGCCATATTATCGTCTTTCAGTTGTGCCATAGATACTAAAAATACAATTAACAGTAAAACCTGCAAAGCAACAAATACTAAAACTATTGGGCTAACTCTTCGCTCGCCGTTTCTCATTAAAAACTTCTTAGACCAATCAGACTCCATTTTTTAGGTACTCCTCTATTTTAGCTGTATCGACATTTGTAGGGTAGGCGAAGCTATATCCTGGGTTTAGCCACTGCCAGTTTGCAGGGTCGTCGCTTTCTTCTATTGCTATGAAGCCGGAACCACCGCCGCTACCCCAGCCCATATCTCCATCCTCATTTAAGTTTCCGCTACCGCCATTTCCACGACCCTTTCCTTGGTAGCCACAACTTGCATGGCCGACAATCCATTTTCCGTCATGATGCCCAAGTACGACGGCCGTATGCATTTCCGGCGTGCTAAGAACGGCATATACTCTTGGCTCCGTGCCAAAGGTTGCATCAACGCTACTTCTTGCCTTCAGGTTAGGCACGACCTGATTGCCGTTACCCCATAGCCCATCTTGTTTAATCGAGGTGAATTTAAGCATAAAGAATGCCGAGAATGTAACACAGTTGGAGCCGCCGCCGTTACACATATTCCACATACTATCTCCTACTGTCTTTCTGGAGCTATCGTTCTTATTTTCGCCGTAATTCATCATGAACGTCTTCGCCTGTTCTATCGTAAGGCCATCGTCGCCCACGGGGCCGCCACTGCCGCCACCGTCTTCGCAATAGCTAAAACAAGATCCACTGCCGCCACCTTTACCGCCGTTAGCCTTGATTATCGAGAAGCCGCCATTATGGATTGCGTCTATTATGCTCTGGAGTGGAACCTGGCTATTTCCGACGGAGTTTGAGTTGGCCACCCAGACCTTGTCATCGCTATCAATCCTGAACAGTCCGATGTAGTGACCGTCGGTGGCGTAATTAGAGAAACCAGCGTGAACACCTTCGCCAGAAAGGTGTATCATGTAGCCTTTATTGAGGTAGTCTTTTATCTTGTTGTACGCGTCCTTTTTGCCGTCGTATGAGTCGCCTTCAACCTCAAATCCATATTCTTCGCCGACTATCTTATCTAGTACTGTTGGCACGGTTTGGGCAGTGTAGTCTCCGGTTGGCTTTGTGATCCTAATGATATCCTGAGGATACACGTCCTTGCCTGTAGCTACGGTAGTGAGCATAGCCATAGAAGTTGGACCGCAGCCCGAAGAGTCAACGTAGCCTGCGCCATAAGGAATTTTTGTCCAGTTCTGGTCAGAGTTCTCATGGTCGCTATTCTCGTAGTCGCCTTGGTAATACTGAGGGTAATCGCCCTCAAATGAATTGCAGTCAGCCGAAGCTACGCTATTTTTATAACGGAAGAAATGCCCGTTCTCGCCGTTCATGTTTGTGACGGAAAAACCGCTAGCGCCTGAATACCCGATATTATTGTTGCTTCCACTCCGTCCCTCTGTTCCACCGGTCTCCGCAATTTTCTGGACTTTTCCGTCCGAGGCTTCTATCACTATGCCGCCGTGCCCTTGGGGGCTATTATAGGCAAAGATATCGCCAGGGCGAACTTCCGAGCGGTCGATTTCTTCATACATAGGGTCGCTAAAAATCGATTCAGACGTAAATGAGGTCATTTCGCCATAGGCTTTATAGATAGCTAAACTCGCAAAACCCGTACAGTCAATATTTAATGGCGCGCCATCGTTGAGCATGGAATCAAAATCGCTTTGGCTCCCATGGCCACCGCCAAAAGTATAAGTGCTACCATTTTTGTTTGCTAGTTCTATTATGTCTTTTACGGCTTCGAGTACCTTATTGTCGCTGGCGGAGCTAGCGTAATCTGAAGAGGAAGATGATTTAGCAATATTCTTCTTGCTGGCGCTCGTCAGCGAAGTGTCCGCCGAGCTACTACTCTCATGTGCCTCGACGCTACCCTTACCTCTTATGCGACAAAAAGTCTTTAATTGCCCGATTTTATCTACGACTGCATTGTAACTCCCGCCGTTTTTCGTAAAAGCCCCAAAGAACTCTTTGCCAATTTCGACTCCGTTCGGGTCCGCCTCTGCTTGTTCGCAATATTTTGCGTGCTGGTGAGGGCATGCGTGTGCGTCATAGGTGATAAAATATACTGGCTCGCTTAGATTTTCAAAAGTCGCAACATAGGTCTCGCCAAATCCGTGCGTATACGCCTTGTCTGGCAATACTATCCAATAATACTTTCGATCGCTGGTTCCGCCATTTGGGGTAAACTTAGCTATCCATCCCTCATATGCGTCGAACTCTATATCGTAATTTTCGGCATAGATATATTCCATGCCGCCAAAATCTTCATCGATCATCGTATCACTTAGGAGAAAATGGTTAGGGCTGCTTGAATCAGTGAAAAGCGTACTTGCATATATCCCTGATGCGCATCCGCCATTATCGAGACACCCCTCTGCATACCACCTATCAATTGCGTCAGTATCGTTGTCTATCTTGAAACACGAACCGGCATTTATGTCATTCTTGCGCATACACCCACTTGGGTCGTAAAACATAATATTGTTTGCGCTGAACATTTCTAGGTAATCGCCTGTCATTCCTTGTTTGCTGACCGATGCAGAACAAGAGCTTTGGCAAAAGAGTAGGGCGCAAAAAATGATGTTTGCGACGAGTATTATGCTACTCTGAAGTTTTGAACTATGCATGGACTTTAGCATTAATAACTCTTCCTGTAGATTATTCGGTAATCTTCCGTGCTATATCCCAGTTCACGCAGCTTGTTCTTTACTGCTTTCTCATGGTCTTTGCCAAAATACTCTACGAGCAGGCAGGTACTTTTTTCGCATTGATCCTCGTCTCGCCCGTCACGAATGGTGAAGCCACTCGTTGGTGAGCCTACGCTTGGCTCCGCGTAAATATAGTCGCTAACCGGCAATGTATCAAGTATAGACACCTTACGTCCGAAGCTCGCTATGAAATCTTGAGCGGAAGTATCATTATCGATAGTAGAGTTATTATCAGCAGAAGCGATGGACTTAAGCTTATTAAACGACTCATAATGATTGTTTGCTTCATAATAGTCGAAATTATTATCGGCGCCAGCAAGGAAAGTTGCGACAGAAACGAAATGGTTAGACTTAATATCTATAGAGAGATTTTTTGACTCTAAACCATCATGGGAGATTTTAATATCATACTTTCCGGGCGCAATCGAATACTGGCTGTTCGTATAGTGACTGTCGCCATTGACGGAAATAGTGGCGTCAATTGGGGCAATATTAAAGACGACCGTAGCTGTTCGGGCTGCTTGACGCGAGAAGGCGAACGCGGCAACAAAAATGCATATTATATCTATAACTAGAATAGCGACAATTATCTTATTGCGGAAGAAAACCCTAAAAAGCGTCTCATTCTCATTACGCATATGTATATTATATATCATTGCGCCATTTGATTTCGTGCAAAAAACGCTAGTTTATTTGCAGTTTATTAGGCTTTGCTAGTACTCTTGACGATAAATTTATCTAGTATTGCAAGCAGTGCTGGC
>CAMHRH010000033.1 GCA_946187605.1 uncultured Candidatus Saccharibacteria bacterium | reverse complement strand
CCATTCTTTACGGGCGAAGAAAAGATTATCGATACCGAGGGTCGCGTTGACCGCTTCAAGGCTCGCGCCAAGAAAGCCGAGGCTCTCAAAGCTTCACGCGGCAACAAGGTCGCTAAGGCCAAGAAAGAAGCCGAGAAAAAAGCTGCCAAGGCTGAAGCTGAGAAATAATCTAATCTGGAGGTTTTAGAAATGGCTCGTAAACTTAAGGGCAAGAAGGTCGCAACTGCAAAGTTGAACCGCAATAATAATCACAAACATAGCGAAAAGCGCAAACATTTCAATATTCGCGACGGTCGCTAGATTATGAAATAACTTCACGTTAAACGTGGAGTTATTTTTTTATTGCAAATATTTGTCGTCCTATTCTGCTTATGCTATAATTATTGCAGTGTAGAGGTGTATAAAAACAAAAAACTGCGAAGAGTGGAAGGTTTTTGATATGAGCTCTATTTTAGCTCGGATAGGGTCGATTAATCGATGCGGTAAAGTCTTGGCATTTTTGATGGCAAGCTTTTTCGTTATTAACTTTAGTAATGCTGCCTATGCGGCAACTAGGACTAATGGCATTATTACGGATGCTAATGATATACGTTGGGAATACGAACTAATTGACGGTACCGGCAATGAGAATGAGCCACAAATCTTGTCAATTAAGTTCTACGACAAGCCAGAAAACCTTACAACTGTCACAGTACCTTCCTTGACGGATGTAAAGGGTCTTGTGCCTGGCGCATCAGCTAGCCTCGATACTTATTACCTCAGAGATGCCGATACAGATGCTCAGGATGCTAATTATACTGAGCTTACTCGTCGTGAGTCTGTCGATACGACAGTCTTAGATATGACCAATACATCAAAGATTCAAATCCTTGGCGTAAAGCCAATCATCAATCCGGAAGTTGAGACTGAGCTAGTGTTTGGTGAGAATATGGTGTTGGGAGACCAAAGCTATAAAGAAGTCAAGTATGGGCGCTGTAATATGGAGCTGGCATATACAGGCGCGTCATACTATTGGTGCCGCGGCACGCAAGACGAGCAAACATCTTATTACTATAGATATTCTATGGATAGCTGGCTAACTATGACAGATGAGGAATGGGCGAGCTACGAGCTTACTCCGAGTGGCATAGGTATGTCTAATTGCTATTTAGGAAATGGCGTTACGGTTAGCGATTATCGGGTTGGCAGGTGCTATATAACAGTGACTACTAATACCGCCGACGGGGAATGGAGATATTCCTATTACAGCAACGAAGGCTACCTTCCACAAAAGCTCGGTCAAGCATTCTCTGGCTATAAACTGAAGCTAACCAACTTTGCGGAGAGCAACTTCAACTACATCGGCTGGGAAACATTCAAGGACTCAACTTTCAACGACGCAAATACAACAATGACAATTGAAGGAGATGCTTTTGCTGGCGGCGATATCTTCCGAAATACGAATATACAAAAAGCGATCATTAAGACCGAAAACATCGGCGTCGGTATATTTCGCGACTGTGCAAGCTTAACTGAGATTGAGTTTGATGACTCGATTACAAAAACCACCAATGCGGCTTTTGCTGGTTCCGGGTTAACTAGCTTCGACTTTAGCTCAACGAATATTAAGAAGATTAGCCCGAATACTTTCGATGGCGCAGAGCTAGCTGACGTTAATCTCGACGGCATAGAGCGAATAGAGTTTGAAGCTTTTAGGAATACTCAGTTAACCGAGTTATATCTTCCAAAATCCATAAATTGGCTCGGCTGTTCCCTTTTCGAGTCGACCGAGCTAAAGAAGGTTACCGTTGCATATGACACATTAACAAAAGGTGCTATCTTGCAATTTAATACCGTCCTTGGTGGTGGCTGGTATAAGGTGAACGGTAGACAAGGTCCAGTCGATACCATAGAAGAGCTGAATGTAATAGCACCATATTCGAGCGACGACCAGCTTAGCGACACACGCATATCATATACAGACTATTGGATTCGCACCAGCCCCAGCAGAGAAGACTATGAGCAGCAATCAACATGGCCACGATGTACACACCTTGGGGGCGGCGCGGGCGTTGCCTACAACGATTGTTGGGGTTCTATCGGCAATTCTACCTTTAAGGCGGCTGACAGTTTGGGCGATTATCTACAATTCGAGCTCGACTACGCCGACCTAGAATCAAAGAAGAATATTATTGCGCCTCGCTACTTTATGAATTTGCATGCATTAAAGAAAATTACAGTCGGCGAGGGGTATGAATATATCGGCGCACAAGCATTCGTAGATTACGATAGATACAGCTCGGGTTCAACCTGGAATAACAGATTAAGTTGTGGCAACGATGGTTGTGGCACTAGAGAAAGAGATATTAACGAGATATCTCTGCCTGATAGCCTTCGCGGTGTCGGCTATTCAGCTTTCGAGTCTATATGGAGCCCGAATATGGATTTCGAGATACCTAGCGGAATCGAGTTCATCGGTTATGCAGCTTTCCGTCGCGTCTTCTTCTACCGGGGTAATGTAGATTTTCCAAATCTAGTCGCGCTTGGCGACTTCGCTTTCGATTCGACTTCGGTTCATAATATCGTACTTCATGACAAGCTTCGATTCATGGGTGTAATGGTTTTTGCCGATTGCCCTAATATAAATGACGTAACCTTTGATCTTGATATCTTTAATCCGGACATATATATATCCTGGGCAACTCCTGGGCGAAGTGCGCATTTTTCTGGCGACAATTTCCAATTCCGGGATCAATTCGGAAAGCCTTCTCAGGGTTCGTTTACGAAAAGAGATATGGAACGATGGGGCTTTAAACCATCGAAACACAGCGATGACGGTGAGAGTTATAACGGAGGTGGACTACAATTCGGCAAGATTACTTTCACAGAGAAGGCCATTAGTCTAGACTCAGCCAAGCAATTCTCTTCCAATTACAATTTGGCTACTGGAAGGAACAATGACTTCTTTGCTTACGTAAGCGCCGACATGGTCGACATAGGTAAAACCGGCTGGAAAGAGCTAACTGCCAAAATGTTCGACCACGCATTCGTAGACGAGATAATACTGCCAGCGAATCTTGAGGCCATTCCTGGGGGAGCTTTCCAAGGTGCCCAAATTAAGGAAGAGCTAATTATTCCAGATTCCGTCAAAATTATCGGCGATAAAGCTTTCGCGTGCGGTCAATATAATGTCGGGGGATATTACTCAGATACTGTCGGATGCGACGACGATCATGCAATTAAGATAACCAAGCTCCCTACTTCGCTTGAATATGTCGGCAATGAGGCATTTTATGCTGATGTTAATCTGACGGCCGACCTCAACTCTCCGAACCTGAAACGCGTCTATATTCGCGCTTTTACGGGAACCCACCTGCGGGACATTGTTCTGCCAAGTGGCATGCAAGTCCTGCGCGAAGCAACCTTCGGCGCGATTCCTACGCTCCGCAATATTACGATTGACTTTGATCTTGGCGCATTGCCACCGAGCTCAGAGCCAACGTGGGGCGAATTTAGCTGGCCAGAATCGCTCGTGAATTTTGCTGGCGATAATATCTATGATTTCTTGAGCGACGATAATTTCGAGACCTCCACAGGATATAATGCAAGTTATCGTATCGGCGCTGGCACTATCACGTTCTATACGTTATTCAATCAGAACTATAATGGCCAAAGCCTTGATTCGGGCAATTACTACGAGAAGTTGACCTTAACGGAAAATGTAAAAACTCCTATCTATATGACGAATGGCGGGTACTTCTCGAATCTGAGATTTGGCACAATCGATATGAGCAACTCTCAACTAGAGAAGATTTCTGGACTTACTGGGGCCGGACTATTCGATGGGGCCGTTATCGACAACTTAATACTGCCGCAGCAGCTCAAAAACCTTTCAAGCCGAGCATTCATGCGAGTTAATGTTACAAATACAATCGAAATTCCGAACACAGTTACGAGAGTCGAAGATGACGTGTTTATGGAGGCAAACTTGAGCGGCAACGTAATCTTCGAGGACGGATCGGACGAAATGACGTTCGTGTCGGATTGGAATAACACTTTCCTTCGCGCTACCGTAGATGGCACAGTTTCTATTCCAGGCCGCGTCAAGAACCTCAGTGGTCAGAACTTCATGGAAGCAAAGCTAGGCGGCCTAGAGTTAGCTGAGGGCGTAGAGACGATCGGTAAGAATGTATTCCTGCGTGCTGAGATTGGGGATAAAGTAGTAATCCCAAGTAGTATGAGAGAGATTGGCGAAAATGGCTTCATGGAAGCAAAGATGGATGGACTTGAGCTAAAGAATGGTATTGAAAAGTTTGGCTATTGTTCATTCATCCGCGCAGAGATTGGCGGCAGCTTCTCATTCCCCGGCACAGTGAAAGAGATTGGTGCTTCAGCCTTTATGTATGCGAAGATGCATACGACTGGAAGCTTCAAAGAAGGCCTAAAGACAGTTGGAGCTGGCGCATTCATCCATACGAACTTTGCCGATGATCTCGTAATCCCTAGTACAGTAGAGAGTATTGGTTGGAGCGCATTCAATGCCGGTGATGCAGACGTACACTACAATACAGTCGTCATTAAGCCAAATCTTACCATAGCCTCAGCTAGCAACCAGAGAGTACATCAGCTGCTTTGGAATACGAGCGTCGATGAACTAACTATAGATTCTAATATGCTCGTAGCAATAGACCAAGGCATTGAAGGCCCAGTCAGTGCGACTGATGGCGGTGAAGAGTTCTGGAATATGGACATCAAGAAGGTAACACTCAATAACTTGCCAAAGATCACCTACGCTGCATTCAACAAGTGTGACAAGCTTGAAGAAGTAGATATGAGCAGGAATGCTAATATCCGCGACATTGACGATAGAGCTTTCGCTGGAGACGCCAAGCTCCATATCATTAAGTTCTCGCCAAACATCAAGAACGAAGACGTACGTGTTGGTCAATATGCCTTTGAGGGTACAGCCTTTACGTCAATTGGCGATTCTTCGAAGGACATAGATATTACAGCGGCAAAGTTCTATGGCACTGATGGTTATGCCTTTGCGGAAATGCCGAAAGTAGAGACAGTGGATGTGCCAGCAACATTTAGCTATGCTACTATCCCAGAAGCTACTTTCTATAATGATCCAGAATTACGTGAAGCTACCGTGGCCTACGAAACAACCCTCATGGGCAATGCTGCCTTCGCTAACGACAACAAGCTAGAGCGCATCTTCATCTGGGGTAATACTGTTGTCCTAGATGAGAACCTCCCGGGCTATGAGGCTCCAGTAGGCGGTATGGGTGCTGATGGCGATGATGTAGATGGTGCCGATGGCGATACTACAGACGAAGAAGAAGTTGGTCCAACTATCCCGGTCGGTACAGATATCTATGCATACTCAGTTTCACCAACAGAAGCTTATGCTGGATACGATGGACGTGACGACTTTGAAGGCGTATTCTATCCACTCGATGAAGTACTATACATTACCTCAAACAAGCCATATGTAAAGCTTAGCGATGACGGTAATGACTTTGACAAATCCCAACTAACCGTCTATGCGCTACGTCGTGATGGTCTAGTTCTAGAGTCGAATGACTGGAGCACCTGGGATGGCACAGTATATTCACGCAATAGTGCCAACCTGACCTTTGAGCATATGCCAGAAGTGATGGCGGATAATCCAGCATTTGGTACAGTCTGGGATACGCCAGTACCGATTAACCTCCTCGACTTTGGCAACGAGAACTTTGCTGAGATAGACTTTACTCTCGAGAAAGATCCTTCAATGGAAGAAGGCGTACGTAAGGTGAACATTGTCTATACCGACAAGTACACCCGTGGCGTCCCAGATACAGATATCATTCCATATACGCTACCAGAGACACCATTTACTTACGCAGTGAACATTCTATGCTACGTAGCATTACTGGCTGGATGCGCCTTCGTATTTAGGTGGGCGATGAAAGGGATGAGAAGAGGAAAATAAAAACTTTCTTCATGCGTTATAATATAGATACGCATGAGAGGTGTTAAGAAAAAATACGAAAACAAAGCAAAGATTTTTGCATATGTTTTGACGATTATTGCTACGCTCGTCTATCTTGCTTACCGCTTAATATTTACGGTGCCGCTGGCTTTACGCCCAGTTGATGTGATTTTTGGCTTGCTAGTATTACTGGTCGAGCTAATGGAAACTTTTGAGTTTCTGGTGTATTTTTGGAATGTCCTAAGGCTGAAGAAAATATCTCCAGAGCCGCCGGCGGTTTCGGGTAACGATTTGCCGGATGTTGATGTCTTTATTGCTACGATTAATGAAGATATCGAAGTCGTTCAAAAGACGCTTTTGGCGTGCGCAAAGATGAAATATCCGGATGCGAATAAAGTTCACATTTATTTATGCGACGATGGAGATAGGGGGGAGTTTAAAAAGCTCGCTAAAGACAATAAGGTTGAATATTTAGCGCGCGAGATGCATCAGTTTGCGAAGGCGGGTAATTATAATTACGCGCTAAAACATAGTAAGTCGCCGTATATTGCTATATTTGATGCAGATATGCAACCGGCGAAAGACTTTTTGCTAAAAACGATGCCATTTTTCGTTGACGACGAGAAGGTTGGTTTTGTGCAGACGCCGCAGAGCTTTCGGAATCCGGATATTTTTCAGGCGAGATTTGGCACGAAATTGCCGTTCGAGCAGGACTATTTTTACCATTATTTACAGCTAGCGCGCAATAATTCAAATTCAGTGATATTGTGCGGTACGAACTGTGTAATTTCTAGAAAGGCGTTAAAGCAGGTTGGTGGCTTTGCGCAAGCGACGATTGCGGAAGATGTGGCGACCGGCATGCTAATAGAATCAAAAGGCTATCGTGGCGTTGCTATTAGCGACATTTTGGCTCATGGAGAAGCAGTAAATAGCGTTTCGGGCTTCTTGAGACAGCGTTCGCGTTGGGGGCGTGGGTGTATACAGACGGCGAAATCATACGGCATCTTTGGAGTAAAGGGGTTGAGCTTGAAGCAAAAATTAGATTACTTTGTGGCGATAAAATATTGGCTATTTGGCCTTCGGCGGATTTTCTATATGGCCTTGCCGCTGCTCTATGTAGTATTTGGCGTAATTGCGATTGAGGGCAATTTGAAGGTATTTATTCCATTGTTCTTGATGCAGTATTTTTTGAAGAGATTTGTCGTCGACTGGGTGGAGGGAGATTGGAAATCGGCAACATGGATGAAGATTTATGAATTAATTCAGGCGCCATACTTGTCGATTGTGACTTTAGGCGAGCTGGTCGGCATTTCGAATAAGCATTTCGTGGTGACTAAGAAAGGCGATCAGAAAGAAGCGAAAACGGCAGCTGATGGGATGTTGTTCTTAGCGCACTGGTTGCTTTTAATGCTAAATGGTCTGGGCTTAGCGCTTTCAATCTATAAGTTGATGCATGATGGGGTTGAGCTGTTTATTATTCCGGCAATTTGGATTTCGATTAATGTACTGTATTTGTTCGCCGCCTTGGCATTTGACTTGAGGAAGAATTACATTCCGAAGAACTTTAGGCCAAATGAGACGCTTAGATACAAGATGAGTGCTCTGGCTGGTTTGTTCTGGAGAAAAAAGTGAGAAAGACTATTATTGCGCTATTGGTAGTGGCAATTTCCGCTGGTGCGGTTTTAGGTTTTATTGCTTTAGTCAGAAAGGAAGAGATGGAGGCGGAAGTAATGTGTGTTGATGATGGTTGGTTAAAAGTGGACGGGAATATGATTGTTAGTTCTTGCGGGAGAAACGTGCGACTTCATGGCATTAGCACGCACGGTATTCAATGGTATGGTGATTTATATAGCTCGGAGAGTATTGCGCATCTTAAGAATGAGATGGGAATTGATGTTTTTCGTATCGCGATGTATACGAATCCGGATGACCATGGTTATGTTGCGGATAAAACGCTGAAAGATAAGGTTATTGAGTTAGTAGATGCAAGTATCGAGCTTGGTTTGTATGTAATTATTGATTGGCACATTTTAAATGACAATAATCCGCAGACATATAAAACTGAAGCTTTGGAATTTTTTGCGGAAATGTCGGAGAAGTATGCGGAAGTACCAAATGTGATTTATGAAATTTGTAATGAGCCAAACAACGGCGCGAAATGGGATGATGATATTCGCCCGTACGCAGAAGAAGTAGTAGCAAAGATTCGCGAGAATAGCGAAAAGTCGTTGATTATTGTGGGGACGCCGGATTGGAGTAAGGATTTGTCCGACGTGGCAGATAATCCGCTGGAAGATGCAAATATTGCCTATGCGTTGCATTTTTATGCTGGTTCACACAATGCGACGTTGCGAAACAAGATGGATGATTTTAGAGCGAAAGATTTAGCAGTATTTGTCTCGGAATGTGGCGCGACAGATATGACCGGCGACGGCGATTTGCACGATGAAGCCTTTGGGCGATGGGTGGACTATATGGATAAAAACCAAATTAGCTGGGTCTATTGGTCGTACTCGAATAAGGGTGAGGGGTCGGCGGTCCTGAAGGCTGATGTGACTCCGGATTATTCGGTCGAAGATGCGAGCATTGACGAGTATTTATCGCCGAGTGGAGAACTGCTCAAGAAGATGCTTGAGCGGTATCGTTAGTGGTGGCTATCTGATATAATAGTCGCATGGGCTCGTCGTTCAACGGATAGGACATATCCCCTCTAAGGATACAATGCTGGTTCGATTCCAGCCGGACCTACCACAAAATCACGCAGCCGAAGGCTGCTTTTTGTTGCCTCGCAACAAAAAAGAAGCGAAGCTTCGTGATTTTGTGGAAAGCTTGCAAGCGATAAAAGTCGTTAGACTTTTT
>CAMHRH010000032.1 GCA_946187605.1 uncultured Candidatus Saccharibacteria bacterium | reverse complement strand
TTTTCTTTCAAGGTACTACATAATGTCGATAGTATGTATTATAGCACACTTATTAATTTTTGTCAATATAATTAGAGTTTGGTGCGGTTGTTTAGGGCTGATGTGAGAGTGATTTGGTCGGCGTATTCTAGGGAGACGCCTAGTGGCAGACCGCGTGCGAGGCGTGTGATTTTTAGTTCTGGGTATTTTTCATGGAGAAGCTTTTCGAGTAAGACTGCGGTCGATTCTCCTTCGACGGATGGATTAGTGGCGATGATTATTTCGATTACGGAATCTTTTTCGACGCGTGACAATAGTTCTTTAATATGGAGTTGTTCGGCCGTAATGCCGTCCATTGGCGAGATGGCGCCACCAAGGACGTGATAAGTGCCAGTATAAGCCTTAGTATGTTCGATGGCGTATATATCTAGCGGTTCTTCGACGACAAGGACTATTGATTTGTCGCGAGCAGGATCGCTATATAATGGCGAAATATCTTCTTTTTCGTCCATAATAGCGAATGTGATTGGGCAGTTTTTTACGCCATTATGCAACGCGGATAGAGATGAGGCGATGTTCTTTGCGATGTTTGGGTCAGATTTCAGCAAAAAGTAGGCGTAGCGCTCTGCTGTACGAGAGCCTACGCCCGGAAGGCGTCCAAGTGCGTCAATAACGTTACTGAGTGCGCTTGGAAGCATAATTACATACCAAGATTGCCGAGTGAACCCATGAGTGGTTTCATCTTGTCGGTGGCGATTTCTTGAGCTTTTGCAAAGCCGTCACGCATGCAGTTCTCGATCCAGCGCTCGAGTTCGTGGATATCGTCAAGGTCAATCTTCTCTGGGTCAATAGAAACTTTTTTGACTTTTAGTTCGCCGGTAATTTGTACGACAACAGCGCCATCGCCAGCTTCGACTTCAACAATCTCGTTTTTGAGCTCTTTCTGGGCTTTGCGTAGTTGGTTAATCATCTTCATTTGGTCCATTGTGGCACCCATGACTATTCATCTCCCTTTTCTTCTTCGGTAATTTTTGAGTATATATATAGTCTATCAGAATTTCGACTCTTTGGTGAAGTAATTATCTCTTTTAGCTTGAATTGTTCTGGCTTTTCGGAACTTGTCGTCGCTATTTCGGTAAACTCGTCGCTGATTTCTTGGCGTATTTGGTAGCCATTGTACTTTTCGAGTAATTGATAGAAGTCGAAATTTTCATTGTTGTCCGCGCCGAAGATAATTGGTGTTTCGGTTTTAATATGAGTGCTGATTAGCGCGATGTCGTTGTTGAAATTATCAGCAACGCGTGGCGCATAGTGGTAGCCCATGATAAAATGCGATAGCCCAGAGGCGATAATCATGAAGATAATCGTAACCATTGGGATAATGCCGAATAAATGCGCATAGGGGTTCTCCGGAAAGAGCGAGTACCACTTATTTATGATTGATTCAATGCCTGCCGAGCTGAGGACGGCAAGCGGAATGATGACTGAAATTGCGACATCTCGATTTAGTCCGGCAATAACAATTGAATATATAACAAGAAGACTTACGACGGTGTTGCGCGAAGTGAACATTTTGCCGATAGATGCTAAGATGCCGATGACGACTAGCGCGACGGTAGCCAAGCCGAATAATGGCGCAAGATAGATACTGTCATAGACCATGCTGAAGCTAAAGAATGGCGCGAAAGCTTGGGCAATGTTATTGACATAATCACCGAAGTTTAAGCTCTGCATAGATAGTAGGCTTTGGATATTGTCGGTCTTTATGATGCAGCCTGCAACCAGCGGCGAGATAAACAGGACAAAGATAGCAATACAAATGATGAGTTGCCAGATTTGTAACTGTTTGAGCGCGAAACGAAGGTGCGGATGTAATAGCCCGGCTGCCGCAATGGCGAAGGCGACATAAAGTAAGTGCGGCGTATATGCCGATAGCGCGATACTAATAAAGAAAGACACGACTAAGATCGGATTGACATTGTCGTTCCCGACAATCTTCGAGCCTAGCCATAGGATAAGGGCAAGCCAGAAGATATACATGACAATTGGAGTGCCGTTGCCAGCGAGAAAAAGGAATGCCGTTGATAGAGTTGTTAGGATTGAGCCGACGATTGCGACGTCATTCTTGAACCAGCGGTTTAGTAATAGGATGATAAAGAAGCCGGTAAGCACCCCAATGATAATGGATGGTAGTTTAATTGAGAATATGCTAAGCCCGAGAAAATGAAGGCTGATTTTTTGTAGCGTCAAATATGGAAGGTTGACGATGTCGCCTTTGCTTATGAAGCTGAGGTCGAGTCTGCTTGCCGCAACGGCGGAGTCCATTTCGCCTTGACTAAGGCCGTTTGGGGCAATGCCCGGCATAATGCATAGTAATGCGAAGAAGATGGTTGCTAACAAAATATAACCAATTATGAAGCGATATTGATACAAAAAGAATTGTGTTGTGCGTTTTTTCACTATAGCTAGTATATCATAATGCAAAAAAGTAAACTACTCATGCTTTGTATCGAGCGACATAAAGCGCACGCGCTCTTTATCGAAGTAAAGCTCGATATCACCAGTGGCGCCGCGGCGGTGCTTGGCGAGAATCAGGTCGGTGATATTTTGGCGATCGGTCTCTGGATTGTAATAGTCTTCGCGATATAGGAACATAACGATATCGGCGTCCTGCTCAATGGAGCCGGATTCGCGGAGGTCGGATAAGAGTGGGATTTTTGGGTCGCGCGATTCGACGGAGCGAGAAAGCTGCGATAGCGCTATAACCGGAACATCGAGCTCACGTGCGACCATTTTGAGACCGCGCGAGATTTCGGATATTTCTTGAACGCGGTTATCGGCGGAGCGCTTGCTACTGCCAGACATAAGCTGAAGGTAGTCCACGATGATTAGGCCGAGGTCGTGTTCGTGTGCGATGCGGCGAGCTTTTGTACGTAATTCCATGACGGTTAGGCTTGGTTTGTCGTCAATATAGATTTGCTCTTCGGAGAGTGCGGCCATGGCTTCGGAGATCTTGGCGAAATCCTCATCGTCAAAACCGCCAGTATCGAGTTTGAATGAGCTCACCCCCGAGGCGTCGGCAAGCATACGATTAACTAGCTGTGCTTTGCCCATCTCGAGCGAGAAGATGAGAACTGCTTTTTTATTGATGGAGGCAACATTGCGTGCGAAATTCAGCGCAAGTGCGGTTTTGCCCATTGCTGGACGAGCGGCGAGAATGAGAAGGTCGGATTTGTGGAAGCCAGCGGTTTTACGGTCGAGATCTGGATAACCGGTCTTATAACCGGCGATTGCGCCTTTATTTTCATTTAGTTTTTCGAGGCGGTCAAAAGTATCGGATAGGAGGTCGCCGATGAAGTCTGCATCGCTTCGGACATTTTGGTCGGAGACGTCGAAGAGCCACTTCTCTGCTTCGCTAAGAACCTCTGACGTTTCGCTGTCTTCTTTGTATGCCTCCTCGTTAATTTTTGCCGCGGCATTAATCAGGCGGCGACGCAATGCGGCCTCTTTGACTAATTCTGCATAGGCGGTAGCATGCCCGGCGGTTGGGACGTAGCCAGATAGCTCGGATAGATATGCTGAACCTCCGGCTTTTTCGGTGAGCTTTTTGGCCTTGAGTTCTGATTTAACTGTTAATAAGTCGACTGGTCGATGATGTTCGTAAAGATTCCACATTGCGCTATAGATGTGGCGGTTGCGCTCGTCATAGAAATCATTTGGTTTTACGATTTCAGTTATATCAGGCAGCGATTCTTCGGAAATTAGAATCGCACCAAGAAGCGACTTCTCGGCATCGATATTCTGCGGCGTAATACGTTCAGTTGCTTTTTGGTTATTCATCGATGCTTATTTCCTCTCCGCCGCCCATTAGTGCGGCTATATTTGCCATTTCTGGATCTTTTGCCAATGTTTCGTCGTTGATTTCGACTGTGATTGAATCCGGCAGCACTTCGGTAATAATACTGCGATTCTTGTCTAGGCGGATTTTAGTAAAACGTTTTTTGGCATAGATAGTGAGGATGTTGTCCTGGAGTATGTAATCGACGTCATTGATAAGATTGAGTGTGAGCGGCGATTTGGCGGCGATATTATTTATAATGAGTTGCCATAGTTCATCTGCGCTGGCGTTGTCTGATGGACGTGATATCGGCGGTGCGACTGGTGTGTTTTCTGATGGCTCTTGTGTGTTTTTTGGCGGTTCTACTGCCGCAGTTGCTACATTTTGCTTGGCTTTCTGACCTATTGGAGTCTGCGGTGCGGCAGCCATTTGTACGACTGGCGCTTTGACGGTCTGGCGCGGGAAAAATGTCGTAGTATTGCTCTGGCAAAGCGCGATTAGGAGTTTTGCGTCTGGGTATGATGAGCGACTAACCTCGGTCAATTTATCTAATAACGGAAGAAAAGCGGCGTCTGGTTTTGCGATAATCGCGCTAATTAGTTCGCTAGCGATAATGTCGGCCTTAATGCCGGTATTAGCGAGGTCGGTTAGGATGGTCCGAATAGTGACCGTGCTATTTGCGGCGTATGCGTCAAGCAATTGACTAATGCTCTCTTCTTGTGGCAGCCCAAGGGCTTTATTGAGGAGCTCTGCGCTAATTTTCTCGTCGCTAAGAGTTGATACTTGGTCGAGTAACGATAATGAGTCGCGAAATGAGCCGCCGCCACGCTTGACGACGATCTTGATAGCATCGTCATCGATGGCGATTTTTTCGGCCTTGCAGATTTTTTTGAGATGTTCGAACATTGTGCTCGGATCGGCGAGCTTGAAGGTAAATACTTGGCTGCGGCTAGTTATTGTGATTGGTACTTTGTATGCGTCAGTGGTTGCCATGATAAAAATGACGTGTTCTGGCGGCTCTTCAAGAGTCTTAAGCAGTGCATTAAATGCGGATTTACTGAGCATGTGGACTTCGTCAATGATATATACTTTGTATTTGCCCTTTGCTGGAGCTATGATTGCGCGTTCGCGCAAATCACGTATATTATCAACGCCAGTATTGCTTGCAGCGTCAATTTCGATAATGTCTAGATAATCGTCCTCGAGTTCATATTTAAAACCATTAATTTCGTGGGCGAGGATGCGCGCTACGGAAGTTTTGCCAGTGCCACGCGGGCCAATAAAAAGGTAGGCATGCGATAACTTCCCGTTTTTTAGGGAGTGCTCAAGTACGGTAGTGATTTGCTCTTGGCCAACAACATCGGCGAGCGTTTTTGGGCGATACCTCCGATATAATGCCTTCATGTGTATAATTATAGCGCAAATGCGCTTGGTTTTATCTCTTTGCTATGGTAGAATTTTATATAGCTTATGGCAAAAACAAAAATATCAATACGAAAAAAACGCCGCATTTTGCATATTGCAAGTATTAGTTTATGCGTTCTGTCGTTTTTATTCGTGCTTTTTGAGTCCGTGGTTGCTTTTCATGGTGGATGGGATGATTTAAATTATGACGTGATTTGCGTTACGCCGATTGTTGCCCTGGCTTCACTTGTAATAGCACTTTTTAATGAAATAAAATACCATGCTAAAGGGCGCGAGATTGGCGCGACTTTGACTGCGGTTGCGCTATCGTCGCTATTCTTCTGTTTTATGATGGTTTATACTTCGGCAGTTACGCTAGCGCGCGTTTAGTGTTTATGTTTGACTTTTCTTATGATATATGATATAATGTACATATGGTATCAAAAAACATCCCGTTTGTGGGATGTTTCTTTTTATAGACTTGCTTCAACGGCTGCCCAAGTAGCGTCGGCATTATCTGCTGGTATGATGACAGTTACCTGATCGCCGACTTTAATACGGAAATAAGTTACTGAGGCATAGAGAATCTTGTATTCCTTGCCATTTACTTCGACGAAATATTGATCATCATGGCTTGTGAGCGTGCCAATGACGGTTTTGCGCTCAACTGGGCCAATCTGCTTGTATAGGAACTTGCCATTGTCGCCAATGGTGAGCTTAAGAATGTCACCCTCGACGAGTTTCGACTTACTTGCATAGTTTGCAGGTACTGGGTAATTCTTGCCGTCAGGGCCAATCATTATTTGTCCATCAAAGACGCCTTCGATTACTTTGCCCTCTGGGCTTTCGGTTATAGTGCTGCTAGGTGCAGTAATAATATCGCCATCGCCGAGCATTGATGTTAATAATTCTTTGGCAGCAGAAAGATTCGTCTCTGCTTCAGTTAAAAGGCTACGTAGTCTTTTTATTTGTTTTTCTGGTAATTCAGACATACCTCGCATCCAGTCTGTTTAGTTTTATTAATTCTATAATATATTTTCTGTTCGCCTATGTCAATGTAGGAAATTTGGGCATTTTCCACAGTTATAACAGATTGACTGTTGATTATGTTGTATTTTTTACCATTGACTTTTCATGGATGCTTATTTAGAGAAATGCTTCCAGAAGTATGCGACGATACTAGCTGCTAGAAAGTCAATAAATAACGAAATCGCCCAGATGATTATGATAATTTTAGCTTAATAAAAATGCGCCCCGGCTAATGCGGGGGCGCTGTAAAAAGGTGCTGATTAGTGGGCTTAGGCGACCTCGCCGAGTATCGAGGGATCGAGTTCCTTAGTGTAGTGCATGTAGGTCGACTTGTCTATGACCTCCGTCACATCGCCATCTACGCTAGCAACGAGAGCGGCGTTGCTGAGCTTGAAATTTGACGACTTATAGAACTGGTTCACTTCGATGTAGAGGTTTCTGGTCGGGTTGTCGAGTTTGAATATCTTGACGGTGCCGCCGTCGTGTCTCGCGAGTACGAAGCGGTCCGAGTCGATGTTATGGACGACGAACTCGTAGTGGCAGATCTTGATGACCTGCGTAAGGCCATTTGAGCAACTAATAGCGTTGTAGCTCTTTGCCATGTCGTTTGCGACTCTGTTGCTGACTTCGCCCTCGGGCGTGAAGTAGTAGCCATCGCCTTCGACGGGAGCAACTACGATGTCGCATGCCGTGATCTTCTTTGCCTTGACTGCTTTCTTGAGCCAAGAGAATATTCCCCTAATCATAGGTATATTCACTCCTTTAAAAGAACTAAATTTAGTCGCTAGTTATTGAGCGACCATTTGCAAATTATATTCAATATCTTATGTTTTGTCAATGGCTAGCATTAGCACCAAAAAAGCGGTCTCGTGAGGCCGCTTTCTGGTTAGACATTTTCTGGCTTTATAAATATAGAACTTAAGCGAGTTCGACAGTTGCGCCGGCTTCTTCGAGAGCTTTCTTAAGAGCTTCTGCTTCGTCCTTAGCAACTTTCTCTTTAACGACACCACCAGCGTCGACGATAGCTTTAGCTTCGCCGAGACCAAGACCGGTAGCTTCCTTAACTGCCTTAATGACAGCAATCTTTTGTGCGCCTGCGTCCTTAAGAACGACGTTGAATTCGCTCTTTTCGTCAGCAGCAGCGGCACCACCATCAGCTGGAGCTGCAGCAACAGCGACAGCGGCAGCAGCTGGCTCGATACCATACTCGTCCTTAAGGACGTTCTTTAGCTCGTTAACTTCGAGGACGGTGAGCTTAACCAATTCCTCTGCGATTTTTTTAACATCAGCAGCCATGATTGACTCCTTTATATATTATTGGTTGATAAAATAATAGATTGCAAACTTAGGCGTTTGCCTTGTCGGCAACACCATCGAGCAAGGCGTGCAAATTGCCAGAAAGGCCATTTGTGACGTCGTTGACTGGGCTGAGGAGCATGTCCACAACCTGGCCAATGAGTTGCTCTTTGCTTGGAAGCTTGGAAAGATCCTGAACTTCCTGTTCGCTCAAAGTCTTGCCATCAGCGGCAAAGGCACCCTTAAGCTCGAGCATTGTGTGCTCTTTTGCGAACTTTGCAAGCACCTGTGCTGGGGCAACTTCGTCTTCGCTAGAGATAGCGTAGAGGAGCTGGCCTTCGAGCGCAGTCGTGTCGGTGTCTTTGTAGGCCGCAATCTCGCCCATAGCAACGCGGACGAGGCGGTTTTTGACGACTTTGATCTGTACGCCGCTTTCGCGAGCTAAGGCGCGAAGTTCTTGCATCTCAGCGACGGAGAGTCCCTGATATTTTGCAAAAACGGTCATCTTAGCATCGGAAAGAATCTCGTTTAAGTCGGCAACCAATTGTTGTTTCTTATCTTTGCTAATTGCCATAGATAGAAATCTCCTTTTGGTATTAAGTTGTTTGCCAGAAAATGTTAAGGTTTTCGTCACCAATTATGTATAAGAATAGCGTAAAACGCGTAAATCCTCGGTGGCATAATTAAGTGTCGTAAACACCGCCACTGTCTTTGGTAACTTTCGATATTATAGCAAAAATGTTAGAATAATGCAAATGATTAGAGTGATTGCGGGCGGAAAGAAAAGCAATGGTTGGCTATATGAGGCTTGCGCTGAGTATGAAAAACGTCTTCGTAAGCCATACGATTTGGTCTGGGATTTTGTTGCTGAAGAAAAACTATCTGAACGTGTTGCTCGTTTGCCAAAGGATACTTTCGTAATCTTGTTGGATGAACATGGGAGAATAGTTGACTCTTTAGAATTTTCGAAGATAGTGTCCGAGCCGCTTTCGTCTGGGCGTGATGTTGTCCTGGTGCTTGGTGGCGCGTTTGGCCATTTTCCAGATGAACTTATCCGGCGGTCGAATTTCGTATGGAGTTTGTCTAGATTGGTTTTTCCGCACCAGATTTGTCGTTTGATTCTGGCGGAGCAAGTTTATCGTGCGCAAGAGATCGCACTCGAGCATCCGTACCATCACGCATAGACTATTGAGTTGTTTCTTCTTCGTCTTCTTGCAATAAAAATGGGGTTTGATAGAAAGGCTCTGACTCGACGAGCCCATATTTGTAGTCGATATAGTCGGTGCGTTGTTGTATGTATCCGCGAAGGTTTTCTAGTCTTGTATCGTCGTATTGTCCGTCTGGCCAACGCTGTTTTTCGCGCTCAAATGCGCCAGAATTATAGACGTCTTGTTCGTATTTTTTTAGAATTTTTTCGATATTTTCATTGCTCCAGACAGTAGTGCGGA
>CAMHRH010000031.1 GCA_946187605.1 uncultured Candidatus Saccharibacteria bacterium | reverse complement strand
GCCGCGACCGGGATTTGAACCCGGGACCTCATCCTTACCATGGATGCGCTCTACCAACTGAGCTATCGCGGCAACTCCCAATATATTAACACGAAAAAGACCGCACGGCAAGCATGACGCTAATTAGTAGTCGGCAAGCGTGCGGTCAATTTTTAACGCTCGAGGTATTTTAGCGCCTCATGAACGGCAACGGCGCCATCAGAAGTCGCCGTAACGAGTTGACGTACTTCCTTGTTGCGGCAGTCGCCAGCAACGAAAATGCCTGGAATATTTGTATGGCAGTATTCACCATCGATAAAGCCGCCGTCGAGCATTGTAATCGTATTTGCGAAAGCTTCCGTAGCTGGTATGCGGCCAATCGCAATAAACAAACAACCTACGTTAAGCTCCTTTTTGATGCCGTCATTATCTGTGATTTCGATCCCCGTCAACCTCTTATCGTCATGGATAAGTTTCGTAACTTGAGTATTAAGGACGAGTTCAATATTTTCTTTGGCGCGGACTTTCTCCACTATCTCTGCGTCGCCACGGAACTGGTCGCGGCGGTGGATTAAATAAACTTTTTCAACGATATTTGATAAGAACAATGCGTCGTCCAGCGCCGTATTACCACCGCCGTTGACTGCAACGGTGCGACCGCGATAAAACGAGCCGTCGCATGTCGCGCAGTATGAAATACCATGCCCAACGAGATTGTCTTCGCCTTCGAGTCTAAGTTTTCTGGCGGTAGTGCCGGTCGCAATTACGACCGTTTTTGTAGTGTACTCATTGTTATCGGTATAGACAATCTTGGTTGCGCCATCATCCTTGATGCTGGTAACTTCCTCAAACTCAATCTTCGCGCCAAGCTCGTTTGCTTGCGATTCGAGCCTGCTAGCAAAATCCAATCCCGAGATATGCATAGCGGCCGGGTAATTCTCGATATCTGGCGTGATTATAATCTGTCCGCCGCAAGCAGTTGACTCTAGGACAAGTGTATTCAGATTTGCGCGACGGGCATAAATTGCTGCCGTTAAACCGGCAGGGCCGCCGCCGACAATGATAATATCGTACATATTTATTTCTCCAACATTTTTTCGATACGTTTACGTGGCAGCAGACCGACGCGCCGCTCAGCCTCCTCGCCGTTCTTATAGACGATAAGGCATGGAATTGATGAGATTTCGTGCTCGGCCGCAAGGATGTCCTCTTCGTCGACATCGACGGATACAATCTTGTAATTCTTACTTTCATTTGACATAGCTTCAAGAATTGGATGAAGCGCTCGGCAGGGTGGGCACCAGGTCGCGTTAAAATCAACCAATACTGGCACATCCGACTCTAGGACTTCTTTTTGGAAGTTCTCTTGGGTCCCGATAATTATGCTCATTTTTCCTCCAGTTTTGATACTATTTTATACAATAAGCGTTGTAATGTCATGGCTTCTTCGAAAAATAGCATAACAAAACTGTATTTATGCACGACATTATCGGACTTGCGCTCGTTAAAGCAAGGCGCTACCAGCTTGCGTAAAGAATTATTTTGTGATAAAATACACCCAATATGGCAAAGAAAAGTAATACCAAGCGCAAGCTTGTTGGTTTAGTTTCTGAGGAATCCGGCATTCGTCTTTACTATACAAAGAAGAATACGATGAATACTCCAGATAAGCTCAGCCTTCGTAAGTATGATCCAGTACTTCGTAAGCATGTTGTCTTTACTGAGACCAAAAAGAATCTTGGCCGCAATGAAGTCAAGGAAAAGAAGCGCTAAATACGCACCTCGCCCCGCGGGGGCGTATTTTTTTGCTTAAAATACCGCGCTTATGCTAAAATTAAAACAAGGAGAGATTTTTGATGAACGAAGAAGAGAATAAACTTGAGCACTTCGCTTCGAATGATAAGTCGAGCACCAACTTTGATGCTTCCGCAGTAATCGCGCAAGCTGAGTCGGATAAGATTGCTCAAAATGAGTCTCGGGTGGAGGCTTCGGGCGACGACGCTATCGAAACTGATGGCGATTTCGCAAAAACATTTGATAATCCGCTAGCGACTGCAGCCGATGGCGACGATGCGCTTACCGAGGAAAAGACGGAGGCGCCAGTCGCTGAAGAAAAGCCGGAAACCCCTAAGGAGTCCGTCGATGACATCTTCGCAAAAGCTGCGACCGAGTTGCCGGACTTACCGGATAGTACTCCAGTTGCTGCAAAAACGGACACGGACGCGCCTAAGGTAGATAGTACTGACGGCATTATGGAAGAAAAAACCGAACGCGAGAATCTAGAGGACGCGATTGAAGAGTTAAATCAGGACAACGACTCTGCATCGATCGACGAACTCGGCTTAGATAAAAAGGCCGACGCTACTGCTGCAATGAAGAAAGAATTAGAAGCCGCCGAGGCCGCCGAAACAGAGGAAGAGCCGGCTGCAGAAGAGCCGAAAAGCGCTTGGAAGATTGATGCGGCTGGAAAAGAAACCAAAGCTTCCGCCTCGGTCTCTGCTGCGGGAGCTACTGCGCCAATTACCGCCGAGAAGTCGGAGAAGAAAAAAACTGGCATTGGCCTAAAAATCTTTGCTTTCCTTGCCGTCGTTCTTGCAATCCTTGGCTGCGGCTCGGCCGCCTACCTAATGTTTAGCGACGGTAAGACTGAGCTTCTTGGCCGCACTGTTGTCTCGAGCAAGTCTGGAAGCGAAAAGGACAAGCAAACACAAACGCCTGACTCGGGGGATGATGGTGATGCTATTTCATATCCAGACATCGACTACGTAAGTCTCAGAAAACTTGTTGGTGAAGAAAACCTCTTTTCGCCAATAAAAATCGGGTTTGATGACGATGGCGAATACATTGTCGTAATTGCAGATCTAGCCACGGGTACCGATTTTAACAAAAATGGAGTTTGGTATAAAAGCGTAGAGGACGAATCGCCTTGGAAAGAATTGCAAATAAATGCGCAACCTGTAGCTCCATTATGCCACGAGTTTTCGGACGAGCAAAAAGAGCTAATGGAGAAATTTGATAGTCTTGACGACGACCTAGACAGCCAATATATTGGATGTCTTCGCGAGATTGAATAGCCTAAAGGCTAAAAATACCTCATCTATCAAGGTGAGGTATTTTTATTCGCGCAGCATAAAAAAGATTCCGGCGAGTATTCCGGAATCTTTCTATGGTATTAGTTGTAGATATTTTCTACTTCGATGCTTGGACCCATCGTGGTTGAAATAAATACGCTTTTGACGTACTGGCCCTTGATGGAAGCAGGCTTCTGGCTTTTGAGGCTATCAATGAAAGCATTGACGTTCTCAGTAATCTTATCGGCGCCAAAGGAAACCTTGCCTAGACCAACGTGGACGATGGCCTGCTTATCGACACGGTACTCAATCTTACCAGCCTTAGCTTCCTTGACGGCTTTCTCAATATCGGTCGTGACGGTACCAGCCTTTGGATTCGGCATGAGGCCTTTTGGACCAAGGAGGCGAGCGTACTTACCGAGCTTTGGCATATACTGTGGAGTCGAGATAAGAACATCGAAATCAAGCTGTTCTTTATCGAGGCGCTTGGTGAATTCTTCATCCTCTGCAATATCTGCACCAGCGGCTTTGGCGGCCTTTGCGAGATCAAGCGGAGCAAATACAGCTACGCGGACGTCTTTACCAGTGCCTGCTGGAAGAGTGACGGTAGCGCGAATGTTCTGATCAGCTTGACGTGGGTCTACGCCAAGGCGGAAATGCATCTCGATAGTCGCATCAAACTTTACTGGGCTAGTCTCGATGGCGAGCTTAATAGCGTCATTGAGGCTATAAGCTTTCTTTTCAACCTTCTCGAAAGCTTTGCGGTAGTTTTTGCCGCGGCGCTCGAGGCGGCTACGAGTAACTGGCTTTGGGCCAACTTTCTTTTCTGGCTCAGCGGCAGCCTCGGCTTTGCGAGCTTGGCGCTCCTCTTCGGCCTTTACTTCTTCGACATGCTTCTTAGATTTTTTACCAGCTTTGGCGAATTTTTCTTCTTCGACGGCTGGAGTTTCTTCGACTACAGTCTCTACTGGAGTCTCAAGATCTTTGGCTTCTTCTTTTGCCATTTGGATTCCTTTCGCGGTACAAACGAGTTTTTGACTCTCCCGACATTAAATTTAACTCACTATAGTATACAAAAAAGCACCCCTGTTGTCAAGGAGTGCTTTGTTTGTGGACTATTCGACAACTTCGACGCCCATCGAGCGTGCGGTGCCAGCGATGATCTTGCAAGCGCCAGCCTCGTCGATAGCATTGAGCTGATCTTTCTTGATTTCAGCAATTTCCTTAATCTGAGCCATCGTGATTTTGCCGACTTTCTCAGTGTTTGGCTTGCCGCTACCTTTGTCGAGTTTGATTTTCTCACGAATCAAATCATCGACTGGTTGTCCGAGGCACTTCCAATCGAAAGTGCGATCTTCGAAGACGCGGATATGGACGATAACATTTTTGCCCATGTATTCTTTAGTGCCTTCGTTGAATGGGTTAATGAAGTCCATCATATTAAGACCCCACTGACCGAGAGTGCTACCTACTGGAGGTCCAGCCGTCGCCTTACCGCCAGGGATACGCAACTTTAAGTTGCC
The DNA here is from genome assembly GCA_946187605.1 of uncultured Candidatus Saccharibacteria bacterium. Classification (GTDB taxonomy): domain Bacteria; phylum Patescibacteriota; class Saccharimonadia; order Saccharimonadales; family Saccharimonadaceae; genus UBA2834. The sequence continues at coordinate 4,471 of CAMHRH010000031.1, read as the reverse complement.
AATAACCTTTTTTGCCATTATGTTTTCCTCTTTGCCGGTTTTTGAAGCGCTTCACCGGCTATTACGATTAATAATCGTGCGTAACACTCATAATTATATGATTTTGCAGGGCTTTTGTCAAACTACGCCCAATGACGGCGGGTCATTATACAGTTCGATGGCTCGCGACCGTTCAGGGTCAACAAAAAATCCGCCAACAGAGTAGCTGACGGATTTTGGAGACAACTTAGTCGTCAATCTTTTTGACCTGGAGAGCGTCTAGCTCGACAGCAGTTTCGCGACCGAACATCGAAACCAGCACCTTGAGCTTGCCTTTATTAGTATCAATCTCGGAAATCGTACCTTCGAAGCCCTTAAATGGACCATCAGTGACGGAGACGACCTCTCCTGCAGAATAATTGACAGTAAACTTAGGATCTTCGACACCCATGCGCTTCTTAATCTTCTCAATCTCTTTCTTGGAGACCGGAGTTGGCTGAGTACCGGTGCCGACGAAGCCGGTAACACCAGGCGTGTTGCGGATGATATACCAAGTCGCATCTGAGAGCTTCATTTCAACAAGAACATAGCCCTGGAAAATTTTCTTATCGGCGATGCGGCGCTTGCCGTTCTTGATCTCAATTTGTTTTTCCTTTGGCACCATGACGTCGAAGATTTTGTCGGCAAAATCAACGCCATCAAGACGCTGGCGGATAGAATCGGCGACTTTGTCCTCATATCCAGAATAGGTGCTTACAGCATACCAAGCGCGGCTGCCATCATAACGGTTAACTGCCATAAATTAGTTTCCTCCCAAAAGTTGATTAAAGATAAATTGAAGCAGAGCATCGAGCAACATAATCGCAGCAGCGAGAATTACGACGTAGATAATGACAGAAAGAGTCATTTTCCAAGTTTCTTTGCGGTTTGGCCAGCGAACCTGGCGAATTTCCTGGAAAGCACCACGGAAATAACCGACCTTCTTTTCTTTTTTAGCGGCCTTTTTCTCGGCCTTCTCGACCTCTTTTGCCTTAGCTTTCTTTTCGGCTACGGCTTTCTTGCTTTCGCTATTCTTCGCCTTTACGCTAACCTTGCGCGTAACTTTCTCAGGCTGTTCTTCCTTTGGCGTCTTCGGGCCGTCGTCTTTGGCCTTAATACGTGTAATTTTGGTTGCCATTAGTTTACTCCATTAAAAATAGTCCTGCTTCGGACTTGTCAATAGTATATCAAAAAAGCAAATAAAAAGTCAACAAAAATGCCTACAACAAGACGAAGTAGGCATTTTCATAATCACTCTAGAATAAATAATTTAAGTAGTCGCGCATCATGCGAGTACCTGAAATAATGTCGAGGTAAGCTGTTAATTCTTTATGAATCCAGTATTCAAGATCGAAATCATTATTCCAAGCCTCAGCAGCTATCTCCATCTGACGATATAGTTCCTGACACTCCTCGTCCTCACTCTTGCCGCTGACTGTTAGATAATTATCCGAAGGCATATCGGCAACGCCGCCATCATGCGTCGATATGAGTAATCCCATATTCGCGATATCTTTCATCCAGCTCGTACCGCAAGCCTCGAGGCCAACGATTGGCGTGTTGATTGAGCTATTTGCGCCAAGGCTGAGACCTAGGCCGAGTTACGCGCTCGCGCAAGACTGGATTCTCGTCAATGAGATGGAGTAGACCCATGAGCTTGTTGAACATCGTAGTATCACCCATATGCACGCGACCGGCGAGAATGTAGTGAGCATTATATTTCTCTAAGATATTCGCGAGGCGCTCAGGGTCATTGAAAGGTAGCCATGGGCGCTTGTAATCGACAAAACGGCGCTTAAAATCGAATAACATCGCATCTTCAGGAATTTGTATTGTCTCGCCGTACTGGTTCGTGCGGTGTTTTAAGATATCGTTTAGGCGCTGGCGACCGATCTTTTTGAGTCGGCGTACGTCGTCAGCGGTAATCTTCGTCACGTTATCCTCGAAGTCTCGTTCAACTGGCAAATCAAAGCGATTAAGAATCTGCTTTTCGTAATAATAGTCCATTATCTCAGGCAGAACCCAGGTGCGCATATGGATACCGTTCGTGACGGACTTGAATTTAATCTTCGCGCCATTGATGTCGTGGTAGTTTGCAACGCGCGCATGCAACTTGCTGACGCCGCTACGAAGCTCGGCAATTTCGACTGTTGGCGTCGAAAGGCGAATCGTGCCGTCGGTAAACTTATCTGAAAGCCAGCGTTTAACGGCAACACTCTTAATGTTTGGAAATACGTACTGCTCGAATTGAGAATAGTGGAAAGTAGCTTCAGCTGCTTGTACGAGGGTATGGTTTGTGTAAAGCGTGTGCTTGCGCGTATAAACAACGGCTTCGTAGAAGTCCATGCCCGAACTAACTAGTTCGTCGAGACGTGCTACCGCCGCAAAGAAAGTAGCAACCTCGTTTAGTTGAATGACTGCAGGTCTTAGGCCAATTGCCTTGAGAGCTTGGTAGCCACCGAAGCCAAGCGCGACTTCCTGGTAGAGGCGATGGTCGGAGCCGCTCTCGCCAGAATAAAGCTCGCCAAAGTTTGGCTCGGTAATACAAAGGAACCTAGAAGCACCAAGACGTTTCTCGATGACGTCAAGCTCTACGGCGCTTGTTGCGGTCTTGATGCGGATCGTATCGACATAATTAAAACCAAAGTCGTGATAATTCTTCTCGGAGTGGAAATCAATTTGTTCCATGTTTTGCATCTTTTGGTGCGATTCCCATGGATAAAAAGGCGTAACAAGTACGAATGGGACTTGAAGCTGTTCGGCGACACGACGCATATCGGCCGCCAAAACACCGAGGCCGCCACCACCACGGATGCCGTTTGATTTATCGTAAGTTTCTATTGTCCAATAGCAGTACGGTCGTTCTGGCGAGAGCTTATGTGTCAGTTTTTCACGACGTATTGCCTGATAAAATTCCTCTACATCTTCCACGCTTTCAAGTGGCTGATAATTCGGAGTTGGTTCGTAATCTTCGTTGTCCACCCTAGTTCCTTTAATCTGATAATACTTATGTCTATATTAGTATAACATAAAAAAGACCGCGTTAGCGGCCTTTAAAGGGGTTAGGGGACTCCGAGATCGCCTCGGTTGTTCGCATTCAGGCATTCTACGATGCTCATCAAGAAAGCGCGTTCGAAGCAACGCTCATGAGTAAGTGGACTCTTCGAGCGACAAAGCTCTATGACTTCGCTTTTTGGGAAAGTTGCCGCAGAAAACAAGTCGTAGTTTTTGAAAAGATTCAAGCCTCGTTTAGCTTTTCGAGGGGGTGCTACGGCAATCGCCTGGAAAGCATAATCTGTAGTCTTGTTGTGACCGAGCGACATTGCGAGATAAGTCATAGTGGGCGGATTGATTTCCTCTTCGCCGACAAACATTGCATTCGTCTTGAAAACGGTCGGCTGTCTCGTCGCGCTTGGAGCGACGGCAATAACGGCGCCTTTGCGAGACATCCACGAGCAACTACTGATGTAATTCGTGTTAAACTCGCGACTAATCTTATCTACCAGCTCCATCGTATAATCATCGACTATGTCGGCGATCTTGGCGCGCGTGGGCGGCGTGATTGTCGGAACGATGTGTAGCCCAAAACGCTCCATGCGATCTGCAATTGGCGCAAGTGCCTCGTACCAAGCGATATTGACCGGGAACAAATAATCACGGTCGGGATACTTGTCGAGGCAAAGCGCAATGATGCGGATAATCTCACCGAGGGTCGGGTGGTTGAAACCTAAGATTATGCCGCCATCAACCTGCGACAGATTACCATGAAAACTCATTGGTGCGCCGCGCGTCAGGGTCTTTAGCATTGCCTTGCGAAGGCGCTGTGGATAATCGGGATCAAGGCTGTGTTTCTTGCCGCCAGCTTTCCGTTCGGCATGACGAAGGATGGCACGACAGGCGAACCCCACAGAGCGCATTTCGCGCCGCATTTTGTGGCAGCCGATGCTATCTAGTAATGAATAGCGTTCGCTCCTGAGGCTAGTTATGATCTGCTGTGCGTTGCTGTGATTGAGCTCATTATAAGTGGCGATTTTGTTTTTCAATGAATACCAACTCCTTTGTAAAGAACTGTTCAGATATAACTGACGCTAACGGATGATACTATACAATATTTTGCAAATAACATCAATTGGTGCTATACTGAAATTACCGTTGGGGATTCGCCAAGTGGTAAGGCAGTGGGTTCTGGTCCCACCATTCGGGGGTTCGAATCCCTCATCCCCAGCCATTAAGGAATTTATCATCATTGACCAGAAAATTGAAGGGCTCTCTACAGAGGTGGAAGAGCCTTTTTTGTGCCCCAATTTCTAGGTTCGTAAAAATTCTACGGGCTAAAATGTCTTTTTCGAGCGAAGAGCCAGCTCTCATCTTATCAGCTCCGTTTATAATCAGGTTCGTAAAGTTTTCTTGGCTCATTCTTAGTTGATCTGGGTCAAAAATCCTAGCCTCAACT
>CAMHRH010000030.1 GCA_946187605.1 uncultured Candidatus Saccharibacteria bacterium | reverse complement strand
CCATCTTAGATTTAGGCGCAGGAACTGGCAGGACGTATGCTTATTTTAATAAAAAGGGATACGAATATATTGGACTAGATTTTTCGCCCAAAATGAAAGACGAAGCTTTTAAAATCCATGGTGAAATTCCGTATATTCTTGACGATATGGTGAATGTTAGAAACCATTTTAAAGATAACTCCGTAGATGCAGTATTTGCGGTTTATTCCTTATTTCATCTACCAAAAGACGACCTTCGCAAAGTCTTATCTGATGTCTACGATATATTGAAAGAGAAAGGTGTTGTTCTCATATCGTATCAGTTGGGAGATGGGGAGGAATTCACAGATGAACCGTATTTGGGGGAGAGCGGAAAGAAAAAACTTTATATAAGTTATCAAGCCAAAGATGAGATGGATTCTATTCTAAAGTCGTTGGGCTTTGTTGATATATATAAAAAAGAAAAAGTTGAGACAGTTGATGGCGCAATAAAGAATAATGCTACTACCGTATTCAGATTAATGAGAAAAATATAGTATTTCTAGCTAGACCATCTTGTTGGGGATTTAACGGACATTTATAGGTTGCAGAATAGTTGAAAATGATTTTATAAACCGTTTGGTGGGGGCACCTGGGCTTGAACCAGGGACCAATCGGTTATGAGCCGACTGCTCTAACCACTGAGCTATGCCCCCATACCTATTAATTCTACCATAAAGCTCTGGATATGGGTGGGGCCTTTTACGGATAAAGCCTTTACTTGCATTATGCGCAGCGCTGCCACTTCGGTTGCGAGACCTTACGGAGGCTACGGCCGAGTAGGAGGCGGCGCTCGCCCGTAACGACGGGCCGAGCGAACGTCGTGTCTCGCGTAGCGAAGTGGCAGTGCGCATACATAAAAGCATTTGCGTTATAATATCCCTATGGACAAAATCAAAACCCAACTTCGTCGTTTGCGCTACTATACGAAGAAAGATTTTTTGACTGTCCATAACGTCGCTACCGCAGCAGCATTAATTCTTGGTCTCGTTTTTTCTTATAATACGATTACTGCTACTACGCGCAACTGGCAACTTGAGCAAAAAATGAAAGAGCGTTCGCTGGAAGCAAAAGTCCTCCAGCTCGAAGTTGACACACTAAAGCTTGAGCAAGAATACTATAAAACTGAAGAATATCAAGAGATTATGGCGCGCGCCAAACAGGGTAAGATGCTCGATGGCGAGACGATGGTAATCTTACCGGATAATAGTGAAAAAGCGATTAAAAAATATGAAGACTTTGACGGCGATACTACCTCGGAGCGTAGCAACTTCGAGGAATGGCTTGACTTTTTGTTTAGCTAGCAATATAATAATGTAATCGTCGCGGGGTAGAGCAGCCTGGTAGCTCGTCTGGCCCATAACCAGAAGGTCGTTGGTTCAAATCCAACCCCCGCCACCAAGTTTTATGAACACAGCTAAGCGCTGTGCTTTTTTATTTCTTCATTCGCTCGGCGGCGGTATGGATCAGTTCGCTCCAATCATTCATTGCGTGCGGCACGGCTGCTATTTCGCTAGCCGTCATTTCATAACGCACTGCATATGCTAGTTCCTGTGCGACGATTCCGGCATTTGGCGCCATGACTGTGCCACCGATTAATGTCCCGGATTTGCCAAAAATTAATTTAACGAAGCCATCGTAAAAATCACTTATCACAGATTTCTGGACTGCCTGCAGTGGTACGACGATTTTCTTGATTTTACGATCGCGACGGATACAGTCGTCCTCGCTAATACCAACTTGCGCAACTTCTGGATATGTATTTGTAATGCGAATTAGCCCAGTATAATTTGTTTCTGATTTCGAACGTCCAATGATATGTGCGACTGCGACACGCGCATCTAGCACTGCCTTTTCGCTCGAGCTATTGCCGCCTACAACATCACCAGCTGCATAAATATGCTTGACGCTAGTTTGCATAGTTTTATCGACTTTTATACCGCCCTGCGCATACTTAATGCCAGCATTCTCGAGGCCCATATTAACATTCGGTGCGCTTCCGGTACATAGTACGACAGCATCGACCTTTACGGTCTTTTCCTGGCCGCCGCGCATAAATACTACGCGTTTTTCGACGCCATTTTGCTCAATCGCGATAACGCGCGATTGGGTTAAAACTTTGATACGGTTCTTATGAAAAACCTCATCTAAAACCTGGCCGACTTCCTCGTCTTCCTTCGGCAGCAGTCGTCCAGCGATATCTGCAATCACTACCTCTGAACCTAGAGCAGAGAAGAATTGCGCAAATTCGCATCCGGTCGAGCCAGCGCCGACAATAAATATACTCTTTGGCATACGCTTAATATCCGCGACAGTGTTCGGCAAAAGATAATCAACATTATCGGCAATCTTAATCCCGGTATCGCTCACGGACGCGCCAGTCGCAACCAGGTACTTCTTCGCCTTGATAGTGTCACTTCCGACGGTAATCTCGCGTGGTGAGACGAAACGCGCCGTACCGTGGATACACTTAATACCAGCTTCTTCGAAAAACTTCTTACTATTAGCGCCGGCACGCTTGGTTGCCACGTTCTTCCAGTTACTTAAAGTAGGGAAATTATAGCGTAAATTTCCGCTCGAAATGCCAAACTTCACGCCATCTTTTGCTCGACGATAATTTTGTGCCGCAAACGCAATCGCACCAAACGGAATATTACTCGAATTGAGGCTTGAGCCGCCCCACTTATCTGCTTCAATTAGCGCGGTCTTTAGACCAGATTTTGCGGCGATCAATGCCGCTTCGCTACCAGCGTCGCCACTACCAATAACGACTAAGTCATAATCAAAAGCTTTTTTCATCTTATATTATTTTATCATGATTTTGGTAAGCAAAAGCGAGATCCGGATTCAGCGGCTCGAGCTCCTTAATCATCTCTAGCCGAATATCGTCTTCGGTTACTAGTTCTTTGTCGGCGATCCATTTATCTATCGCGCATGCAACTCGTTCGGCAATCTGCTCCGCCCACCCCTGAGGTACTTTTATGCTACGAGCATTCCGAAGTATATTCTGCTTTATACCGTCGCGTGAATATTCGTAGCAACTATCTTTAGTCTTTCTTGCCATATCACATCACCCAAAATGCTAGTACAAATACTGCTAAAATCATAAAACTACTGCCAGAAAAGATTCGCGAAAAGGCTTTGTTGTTGATACGCCATTTTTGTGCGTCAACAGCCGAGCGGCCAGTTTTGACGCGTAGCTTTAGATAGACCATCGGGAAGACTGTCAGCGCTGCGTAGGCCGCGACCGCCGCAATCTGCCAAAAACCGTTATGCATTTGCAGAATGCAGTTTGCGACAATGAAATAAATCGCTAGGCTCAGCGGCATCTCGGCGAAACTACTCAAAAGACCGAGCGAGAACGCTTCGACGTTATCGTTTGTCTCGCGCGCTTTCTTGCGAATAAAGCGCGTAAATGCCTTCGGCAGCCAAAGTTCTGTACTTTTCTTGCCGCGACGATAATAAAGTAGCCACATGACCGAGCCGCTCGCTGCAAAAATACCGATGCATACAAGTAGCCACTCGGCATTAAGGGCGCCACCAAAGAAATTTCCAATCAAGAAACAAAACGTACAAACCATAAGAAACGTAATTGACGCTGCGCCAAAGATATAATTCTTTGCCAAAAAACGCGTCTTACGTCGTTTATGTTTACCCATACTATTGTGATACAACAAAATCAGACCACCAAGACCTAACTGCAAAGAAGCCTGAGTTATTCCAGCCAGGATTATTGTCGCGATGCTAGTGATATCGCTCATGGTTTTATTCTAACATACTTGAGAAAATATCGTACTTATGCTTGTGCTGTTTTGCGCGTGTGCATATTATGGCTGACATGAAAAATAAAATAATTTTTACTATGCTTGGAATTATCGCAACCACGTTCTCTTTCTGCGCCTTTGCGAAAGCGTCCGGCGAAAACGAGTCGCTAGGCAATAAAATTCAGTTTCATGCCGTAAATGCTGGCTATAAGGACGATAATTCGTCGCAAAACTATGATTTTATTGAGCTTGCAAAGACTGACGCTTCGGATATCGATATTACGCCGTATAAAATCGAATACTATAATAGCAGCGATAAACTTTCCGGCACGATTTCGTTTCCAGAGCTTAGTCTTTTTCAGGGCGAACGGCTCATCCTTGGCTTCGCGATATCTCCGCAGTATGCCGAATCACCATCGCCATTTCTTTACGATTTCGGTTCTAGCGGTCTTGCTTCTACTGCTGGCCGCCTTCGTTTAATATTGAACGACGAACTTATCGATGAAATATGCTGGGGCAAAATCTCTTGCGACAACTCATATTCAAGATTCGCAACTAGCGCCGAGGGCAACTTGACCGCTATACGCTGTCTTACGGATGAGTGCCAAAATGATGAGAGATATCAAAAATACTACCCAGAAATTTCTGAAGAATCGCTCGAGATTATCGAGGCAGTCGCAGAGCCTGGACTCGAAGAAGACGAACTGGTAGATATCGGTAAACCGTCATGTCGCGGCATCGTCTTTAATGAATTGTTCTCATACTATATCGATGGCTCTTCGGAGCAATATATTGAACTATATAACGCCGCCAACTCGGAGCTGTCTCTGGATTACTGCACCCTGCGCTACAAAAACAAAAATTATCCTCTTCATGGCGTAGTCGCGCCGAATGATTTTGTGCTTATTCAGGACATCGTACTTACAAAAAATCCTAGCTCAAGCTTGACGCTCGAACTGTTAGACGGCGATAACGTTGCGGACGCAATGAACTATTCGCGCGGCCAAAAGAAGGGCGTTGCGCTCGCACGTTTCGGCGAAAAATGACTACCCACATATTCGAGGACGCCTGGCGCGGCGAATATATATCAGCAATTTCAAGATTGTCCCGAAGGGAAGGTTATAAATCCTGATACTGGCAACTGTATTAATAAGCCTAATGCGGAAACGACCGAAAAGATTTGCCCTGATGGCAAATATCTAAATGTTTTAACTGGTCGATGTAAGAATATCGAGCAGGCAACTACTATAGCCTGCAAAGATGGATATTATCGCAACCCCGAAACTGGTCGTTGCAAAAAGATAGCGTCAACGGACTCGCTCGCGCCTTGCGCCGATGGCTATGAGCGCAATCCTGAAACGAATCGTTGCAGAAAAATTCGGGCCACGACCGCCGACGAATATCCAGTCGAAGACGCTATCGAAGATGGCAGCTATGATTCGAAGAAAATATTCATTGCGACGGGCGCAATCATTGCAATCGGCGTCACGATTGCTGTCTGCATAGCTGTGCAATTTCGCCAGGAAATAAGAAGATGGTTCCAACACATATTCGCACGACGGAAGGCCTAAATCTTGCATGCTAAAATATAACCATGTCAGTAAAGAAGATTCTTGGCATCGATCCAGGTACGGGCATTTGCGGCTTCGGAGTCATTCGTTTTGCTGCGCGCAAAGCTCCGCAAATGATTACGGCCGGTGTTATCACGACGCCAGCGCACACGCCGTTGCCCGATCGCCTTCTGGACATTCACGACTCGCTCGAGCAAATCATCGCCGAAACCGAGCCTGATGAAGTTTCAATTGAAAAACTCTTCTTTAGTCAAAATATTACGACTGGTATTTCCGTTGCTGAGGCGCGCGGCGTTTGTCTTCTGGTTGCCAAAAAGCATAATCTCCCGATTTCTGAATATACACCACTTCAAATTAAGCAAACTATGACCGGATATGGCCGCGCAAAAAAGAAAGATATGCAGGAAGCGGTACGGAAATTCTTGAATATGAAACAGATTGTTAAGCCGGACGATGCCGCAGACGCCCTTGCGGCCGCCATTACGCATGCACTAATGACGCGAGCGCAATATCGGGATTGACTTATTTTGGAAAATGTTGTAAAATAGATAGATGGGCTTTTTGTGTGCCCAAGAACATTGTGAGAAAAACAAGGGGGAAATGCAATGAAGGTTATGAGAACGAGTGCTCACAAAATTGCTACTGTGTTGGTTGCGACTAATATTGCTGTCGTTGCCGTGCTGGCTGTTTCTGCGACTGGCGGTAGTCATATCGCGGAGGCTGTTCATGCAGAGGCAGCTACCGAATCAGCCATCAATGAACCAGAGCCGCTGGACGCATCGAATCAGGCGCAGCCGGAATCAGAACAGGCTATTTCGGGCCAGACGCAGGATGAATCTAGTAAATCATCAGGCGATTCGGAAGATATTGGACAGAAAGACGGCCAGGACCTTGCCGAAGCGGAAGGCTCCGTGGAGCCTGAAGGCGACCAGTCTGCAGGCAGCAGTAATGAGCTGAACGATGGCGAATCGGAGAGCTCCTGCGATGCGATCGATTGGTATGGCGGTATAACGTTTTATCCGGGCGATCGCGATATCCTAGCGCTGTTAGCCTACCACGAAGGACGCGGTGTTGGCACCGATGCATATTGCGTCACTCAGGTTGTCCTGAATCGCTGCAATAGCAACGAGTTTCCGAACACTGTAGCGGAAGTCATTGAGGCTCCGGGCCAGTTCTGCTCGATAAGCGAATTGAGTAACCAGTACATCGAATCGTGGGACAATCTGATGCTCTGTTACGATGCGGTAGATGCGGTCCTTGACGGTCATGTATATGTCATTCCGCAAACGTATGTATGGCACAACTCGAACGGCAATGTGTACGGTTCCGACGGCTATTACATAAGTGAGGCCGGCAATTGTTTCTCGTGAGTTTTCATTCTCGCCGCCCAGTAATGGGCGGTATTTTTTTATGTAGATAAACGCGCTATAATTATAAGATGAAAAATACATATATCACCACAGCTATCCCGTATGTCAATGGTAAACCGCACCTTGGTCATGCGATGGACTATCTACTTGCGGACGTGCTGCGACGATATATGATGCAGCAGGGCAAGAATGTTCGCCTCCAGGCTGGCACCGACGAGCATGGCAGCAAGATTTTTAAGAAAGCTGCTGAGCAGGGCATTCCTATTCAGGATTTTGTCGACGAAAACTCTCGCAAGTTTCAGAATTTCATTCATTCTCTCGGCGTAGAATACACGGATTTTGTGCGCACGACTGACGCTGACCACGAGCGTCGCTGCCAGGAGATATGGCGCAGGCTAGACCAGCATATCTACAAAGATAAATACGAGGGTTGGTATTGCGAGGGTTGTGAAGCATTCGTGACCGATAAAGAATACGCAGACAATTCCGGCAACTGCCCAGATCATAAGAAGCCATATATTAAGCTCAGTGAAGAGAATTATTACTTACGTATTTCGGATTTTAAAGATGAGATTCGCAAGCGTATCGAGAGCGACGAGCTAAAAATTACGCCAGCATTTCGCAAAAAAGAATTTCTCAATCTTCTCGAGGATATGCCAGATGTATCGATTTCGCGTCCAAAAGAGCAGGTTCAGTGGGGCGTCCCTGTTCCTGGCGACGATTCGCAGGTAATGTACGTCTGGATTGATGCTCTAGCGAACTATATCACGGTACTAGGTTACCCTGATGAAGATATCTCAGATAGTTGGCCGGCTTATGTGCAGATTGTAGGGAAGGATATCTTACGTTTTCATGCTGGTATTTGGCCGGCAATGTTACTCGGACTTGGCTTGCCGCTACCGCAAAACCTTCTTGCGCACGGCTTTATTACGGTTGACGGCGAAAAGATGTCGAAGAGTATCGGCAATGTTATTGACCCAGCGGACATTATTGCGAAGCATGGCGTCGAGCCATTCCGTTATTATTTCTTGCGCCACGTTTCGACAACCGACGACGGTGACTTCACTTGGGAAAAGTACGAGTCTGCATATAATGAGCTCGCTAATGATCTAGGCAATCTCGTCCAGCGTCTTGCAACGCTAGCCAGCAAAAACGATATTGCTGGCGTTTCTGGCAAGTTGGTAGATAATGCCGATTTTGATAATCGCATGTCGAAATTCGAATTCAATTTCGCCTTCGAGATTCTATGGAAACAAATCCAGGACCTCAACAAGCGCATCGACGCCGAAAAACCTTGGGCCCTCGCAAAAACTGATCCAGAAAAAGCTGCGAGTATTCTGACCGAGATTATTCAGGACCTAGCGAGTGTCAATGGGCGTCTCGCGATATTCCTCCCGGAAACGTCCGAGAAGATTGCCGAAATCTTCTCGGCGGAACTCATCGCTCGCCCAGCCGAGCCGCTATTCCCGAAAGGCTAAGCTAGCGCGTTGCGCGAGGGTAGGAAAAAGCCACCTCCGTTGGGGGGGGGTGGCTTTATAAGTCGGTGTCCTAATCGTCTATCCAACCAGCATTAACTATGTCATTACGTATTGCGTCGATGCACGCAGGGTCATACGAAAATTCATCAGTAGAATAACTATTGCCGGGCAATAAGTAGCCATATTCATCCCTTGGTTTCGAATAGTATGTCGTAAGTTCTCCCCAGCATACATTAATGTTACCTGAGCTAGATACTATAGCTCGGCATGCGGGGACGAAATAAACATGGGCGTATGGGGCAGGTAAGAATTCGCCTATTATTACGAACTGCGTATCGGTCTCGCGGATAATTCTGACGTTTTCGACGTGCCAATGATACATCTCGGCGTATTCTACTAGAGAGTAGAACTCATTCTCGCCAGCTTGTCTCAGCGCCTGGGCCATCTGATCGTCGTAAGTAGAGGGAGCGGGAGGAGCGGGAGTGGTTGTCGTTGTTGTCGTGGTTGTCTCCGGCGGAGCTGTCGTCGTGGGAGCAGTCACCGGCGGCTCATACGGCGTAGTAGTTGTCGCTGGCGGTGAATACTGTGTCGTAGTTGCTGGCGGCGGGTCGTACTTTGTTGTAGTCGTTGTCGGTTTCGCGGTGGTTGTCGTTGTCTGCTTGGTCGTGGTCGTCTCGGGCTTTTTGGTGGTCGTGGTAGTCGAAGAAGCTTTTTTCGTGGTCGTGGTCGTGGTCGTTGTGGCCTTTGTGGTTGTGGTCGTCATTGTTGACGACTCGTCGGATGTGGTCAGCTCTGAATCTGCATCACTAGAATCATCATCGCCAGTTACGGCAGACAATGAATCGGACAGAGCA